>JAHJRV010000103.1 GCA_018830725.1 Actinomycetota bacterium
ATTTTTTATTTCATTAAAAAAAGTTTTATCAATAGCTTTGTGGTATATTTTCAAAGACATTTTACCCTCCCCCTACCCCCTCCCACTAGTGGAGAGGGTAATTCTCCTCTCTCTTTCTCTCTCTCATCAGGGGAAAGGCTATATATTTTAAAGTCTTATTAATATCTTTAGGGTGTATTTCTGAAGTTATTTTAAGATGAAATAAGATTTATTGACATTTTTTAAACTTTAAATTTACAAAAAAGTGTCTACTTTTAATTTTTAAATGACAATTAATATTTTTTGAATTGAAATATTTTTCGTAGTTTGAGATAATTAAATTAATGGTGAGCGTAGCTCAGCTTGGTTAGAGCGCAGGATTGTGGCTCCTGAGGTCGCGGGTTCGAATCCCGTCGTTCACCCCAGATTATTAAATGCGGATGTGGTTCAGTTGGTAGAACGTCACCTTGCCAAGGTGAAGGTCACGGGTTCGAGCCCCGTCATCCGCTCCATTTGATTATAAATTTTTCCTTTATTATAAATAAATTTTACGACTGATTAAGGTTAAAAAGAATAGTTTAAAGTTTCAAGTCCGAGAATCTAATATAAACTACTTTTAAATGATAAATTATCTTCAATTTGTACATTTAAAAGTCTTATTTTGAAAAGTAAAGATAGAGAGAAATAATAATAACTAAAAAGACACTTTCAAGGGTAATAAAGAATATCTATTATTTCAATGAAAAAAAAATGTAAGCGCCTGTAGCTCAGTTGGATAGAGCAGCGGACTTCGAATCCGATGGTTGGGGGTTCGAATCCCTCCAGGCGCGCCAAAAAATTTATATATATAATAGTAACAAAAACACTACAAAGAGAAAGTGGGTCGTTAGCTCAGCCTGGTAGAGCAGCTGACTCTTAATCAGCAGGTCGCAGGTTCGAAGCCTGCACGACCCACCAGTTTTTAAAACTGCGAGAGTGGTGGAATTGGCAGACACGCTAGACTTAGGATCTAGTGGGTAAAACCTTGGGGGTTCGAGTCCCCCCTCTCGCACCATTTTTTAATAAATAAGTTTTATGAATTTTTTGTGTATATAAACAAAAGGCTATATCCTTCAGGATTTAATAATCAGCAAGTTTATGTTTACTGATTATAGAAATAATTTTCTGATATAATTTTGTAAAAATTAGTAAGAGGTATGAATTTAAAATGAATAATATAAAAATAAAGACATCAGTAGAAAAAATTGAGAAAAATAAGGTGAAGATAGAAGTGGAGGTTCCGTGTGACTTGTTCAAAAAGGATATTGAACAAGCTTACAAAAAGATCTCAAAATCATTAAAAATTCCTGGTTTTAGAAAGGGAAACATACCTAAAAAAATTATAGATGCAAGAGTTGGTCAAGATTATATTTTAAAGGAGGCTTTAGAAGAATCTGTACTAAAATATTATCTTCAAACAGTTTCACAGTCAAAGGTAAAACCTGTTGTTAAGCCAGAAATAAAAGTTGAACAGTTAGAGAAAGAAAAAGCTCTAAAATTTACAGTTAAAGTATTAGTTGAACCGGAGGTTTTACTGAAAAAATATAAGGGAATTAAATTAGAGAAAAAAATAGCAAGAGTTGGAGAGAAAGAAGTTAAATCACAACTTGAAGGATTAAGAAATCAATTTGCAAGATTGGAAGAGGATGAGAGCCAAGTTGTAAAAAAAGATAGTTATATAGTTGTTGATATTGACTATTATTTAGACAATACATTAGTAAAAGAAAATAGTGGTACAGATTATTTATTACAAATTGGATCAGGAGCTTCATTTGGTGATAAGGAGAAAGAGTTAATTGGAATGAGAATAGGTGATGAGAAGATTTTGGAAATATCATATCCAGAGAACTATTTCAACAAGAAAATAGCAGGTAAAAAATTAAAGTGTCATATTAAATTAAAAGCTATAAAAAAGAAATTACTACCCGAAGTTAATGATGAATTTGCAAAAATGGTGGGTGGTTTTAATAACTTAGATGAGTTAAATAAATATATTAAAAATGAGACAAAAAAGAAAAAACAGGAGGATATCAAATCTTTAAGAAAGATCAAGATACTAGAGGAATTAATTAAATATAACCCGATTGACATTCCACCTATTATGATAGAAAATCGAAGTAAAGAGCTTATCGATAGTTTTAAACAAAATCTGGAAAAACAGGAGTCAAGTTTAGATGACTTTTTAAAAATAACAAATCAGGATAAAAAGTCATTTGAAAAAAATTACAAAAAAAGAGCTGAACTAGAAATTAGACATAATCTGATTTTAGATACAGTTTCGGAAAAAGAGAATATAAAAGTATCTGATGAAGCATTGAAATCTGAAGCTAAAAAAATAGCAAGTTATGCTGGTGGTAAAAAAGATGATGTTTATAACTACTATATTAAAGGAATGGGTTATTATGACCTAAAACTGGAATTAAGGAGAAGAAAAACATTAGATTTTTTGCTTGATAATGCAAAAATTGTTTAAAAGAAAGTGAAATTTGTATAATTTAATACCTTTAAACTTATGCAGTGACATATAATTTATTATCAATTTGTTAAAAAGAGGTAAAGTTTGAGTAATTTAATACCAATAGTCATTGAACAAACAAGTAGGGGTGAAAGATCTTTTGATATCTATTCAAGATTATTAAAAGAAAGAATAATTTTTTTAGGTGATAACATAGATGATAGACTTGCCAATTTGGTTATGGCCCAGTTACTTTTTTTAGAAGCAGAGGATCCTAAGAAAGATATAAATCTTTATATTAACAGTCCAGGTGGTTTGATAACATCCACTATGGCAATTTATGATACTATGCAGTTTATAAAATCACATGTTTCTACTATTTGTATGGGGCAAGCAGCAAGTGGTGCAGCTTTAATTTTGGCTGCTGGGGAAAAAGGGAAAAGATTTGCTCTTCCACATGCAAGGATTCTTCTGCACCAACCCAGTGGTGGAGCAACTGGAAGTGCTTCTGATGTTGATATTCACGCTAAGGAGATATTGAGAATGAGAGAAATGATGAATAAACTATTAGCTAAACATATAGGTCGATCAGTTGAAAGAATCAGTAAAGATACTGATAGAGATTTTATTATGACTGCTGAACATGCAAAGAAATATGGAATAATAGATGAAATATTTTTTAAGAGATTATAACTAAAGTTTCTTTATACAATTGATAAAAATTATCATATTATTTACTGTTAGATAAAATATAAAAGTAGACACTTTTAGAGTTGACTTGACAACATTACTTTAAAAAATTAATATATTCTAAAATAAGAAATTTGAGTATTTTAGCTTTTATTTAAATAAACAGTAAAATAAATACATTAAAAAATAAATAGTTAAATGCTAAGAAAAGAAATAGTAGGGAGGAAGAATTCACAGAGAGGGATTACAATTGGTGAAAGTAATCTTGAAAAACAACTACTCTTGAAGTCATCTCTGAGCTATTAGACTGAAACTAAGTAAGTCTAATCGGAAAGTCCGTTATATAAAACGAGTGCTCCACTTTGGAGAAGTAAGGTGGTACCACGAATTAAGCCCAATTCGTCCTTTTGAATCTGGGCTTTTTTATTTTAATTAATTTAAAATTATAGTTAAGGAGGGAAGCAAATTTTAATTTTAAAAATTTGCAAATCTTATGAATAAAATTATTAGTAAAAAATATAATCCTTCAATAGTTGAAAATAAAATATACGATTTCTGGCTAAAAAAAGGTTATTTTCATGCTGAGGTTGACAAAAGCAAAAAGCCTTTTACAATAGTTATTCCACCTCCAAATGTTACTGGTGTTCTGCATTTAGGTCATGCACTGAATAACACTATCCAGGACATAATTATAAGACAGAAAAGAATGCAGGGATATAACACGTTATGGTTACCTGGAACAGACCATGCAAGTATTGCTGTTCACAATGTTTTAGAAAACATAATAGCTGATGAAGGCATAACAAAACATGAATTGGGTAGGGATAAGTTTTTAGAAAGAGCATGGCAATGGAAAGAAAGATACGGGAATATAATAATTGAACAACTAAAAAAACTTGGCTGTTCATGTGATTGGGAGAGAGAAAGATTTACAATGGATCCAGGTTTATCAAAAGCAGTATTAACTGCATTTAAAATACTTTATGATAATGGATTAATTTATAAAGATTTTAGAATGATAAATTGGTGTCCAAAGTGCTTAACTACTATTGCAGATATAGAAGTTGAAAAGGAAGAGGAAGAGGGAAATCTTTGGTATATTGATTATCCAATAAAGGGAGAAGATAACTATATAACTGTTGCTACAACAAGACCTGAAACAATGTTGGGTGATACTGCTATTGCAGTTCACCCTAAGGATAAAAGATATAAATCATATATTGGAAAGACTGCAATCCTGCCATTAATTGGTAGAGAATTACCAATAATATCAGATGAAAGAGTTGATACGGAGTTTGGAACAGGTGCTGTTAAAATAACTCCAGCTCACGACCCCGATGATTATGAGATAGGATTAACTTATAATCTGAAGCAAATCAATATTTTTGATGATAGAGCAAGGATAAATGAAAATGGACAAAAATATATGAACCTAAATAGATATGAATGCAGGGAAAAAGTAATTAAGGATCTCAAAACTTTAGGCTTATTAAGAAAAATTGAGAAACACTCTTTAGCCATTGGAAGACATGACAGATGTAAAGTAGTTATTGAGCCAAGAATTTCAGAACAGTGGTTTGTGAAAATGAAACCTTTAACAGAGGCTGCCATAAAAGTTGTTGAGAATCATGATATCAAGTTTTTACCTGAAAATTGGGAAAAGGTTTATTTTCACTGGATGAGAAATATTAAAGATTGGTGTATATCAAGACAACTCTGGTGGGGACACAGGATTCCTGTTTACTATTGCAGCGATTGTAATGAAATTATGGTTGAGTTAGATCCACCAAAAGAATGTAAAAGTTGTAAAAGTAGTAATATATATCAGGAAGAGGATGTCTTAGATACCTGGTTTAGCTCTGCCTTATGGCCATTTTCTACCATAGGATGGCCAGAAGAAACACCAGAGCTGAAATATTTCTTTCCTACAGATACATTAACAACAGCTAATGAAATTATCTTCTTCTGGGTTGCAAGAATGATTATGACATCATTATATTTTATGAAAAAGATTCCATTTGGCAAAGTTTTTATCCATCCTACGATATATGATAAATTTGGGAAAAAGATGAGCAAATCTTTGGGAAATGTAATTGACCCTGTTCCTGTGATGGAAAAATATGGTACAGATTCTTTAAGATTTACGCTTTCCTTCCTAACATCACCTGGTAGAAATATATCTTTAGGTGAAGAAACAATAGAAGGGATGAGGAATTTTGTAAATAAGATATGGAATGCAGCAAGGTTTGTTCAAATGGGTACAGAAAAAATCAATTATAAAGAAATTAATAAAACTAAACTGAACTACCAATTAGAAGATAGATGGATTATTAGCAGATTCAATAAAGTTGTTAAGAATGTGTTAGAGAATCTTGAAAAATTTGATTTTGCAGAAGCATCAAAGCAGCTCTATAAATTCTTCTGGAGGCAGTATTGTGATTGGTATATCGAACTTTGTAAAAGTAGACTATATCAAGATGAGGATGAAATAGCTAAAAGTACTGTAGGATATGTATTAATAAATATATTAGAAAGATATTTAAGACTTCTTCATCCTTTCATGCCATTTATTACTGAGGAAATATGGCAAAGTTTACCCCTGGAAAGTGAGAGTATAATGATATCCTCATATCCTGAATATAAATCTGAAGAGATTGATAAAGAAGCGGAATATGAGATGGAGATTTTAATGGAAGTGATAAGTTCAATTAGGAAAGTCAGAAGTCAGTTATTAGTGGAACCTTCAAGGAGATTTCCAGCACATTTGATTACTGATGATTTGGATAAAAAGAACCTAATAGGAAAGAATATTAAGAAATTAATAAAATTGGGAGGTCTTAATAGTATAGATTTTATAAAGGAAATAGATGATTTGTCTAAGTATGCTAAATCTCATGTATCAGGAGTTGATATATATATACCACTACTTGAGTTAGTTGATATAAAAGAGGAAACAGAAAGGTTAAAAAAACGTTTAAGTAAGGTTAAAGCTGACTATGAAAAAAGCAAAAAGAAACTCTCAAATGTGCAATTCTTACAGAAGGCCCCGGAGCATATTATTTTAAGGGAAAAAGAAAAGCTGGAAGAACTGAAAAAAGAAATGGAAAGTATTGAAAAGCAAATAGAAAGCATAAAATAAAAAAAATGTCTTCGAAACCATGTTACAAAGCTATTAATAATATTGATTTAAAAATATAAATTCTTAATTTTAGGATGAAAATTGACCTTTAAGCAAGTAGTGGCAGAGTTGGATGCCACTGAGAAGTTTGGAACAAATCCCAGTCTCGATACTATAAGTGAAATTTGTAATAGACTGAATAATCCTCAGAATGATTATCCTACTATCCATATAGTTGGAACTAATGGGAAAACATCAACTACGAGAATGATTAGCTCTATATTAACACACTTGGGATATAAAACTGGTTGTTATATCTCTCCTCACATATTTTCATATATTGAGAGATTTGCAATTGATAATGAATTTATCAGTGAAAATGATTTTGTCTCTTATTATGAGAAGATTAAAAAAATAGCAAATGAATTAGAAAATTCTCCAGGTTCTAAAAAAGTAACCCACTTTGAGATTTTAACTTCAATGGCTTTCTTATATTTTAGTGAAAGAAAATGCGATTGTGTGGTATTAGAAGCTGGAATGGGTGGAAGATGGGATGCCACAAATTTAGCTGATTCTAAAGTTGTTGTATTAACTAATGTTACAAAAGAACATACGAAATATCTTGGTGACACAATTCGTAAAATTGCAATAGAAAAAGCCGAGGTTATAAAGGATAAAGCATATGTAGTAACTGGTTCGTCTAATAAAGATGTTTTAAAAGTACTAAATAAAAAGTGTGAAGAAAAAATGGCAAGATTGTTTCGGATTAATAAGGATTTTTTTATAAAGAATTGTCAAAGAAAAAATAATTATAGAGTAGTTGATGTAGAGGGAATTTATAATAATTTCATGAGAATAAGAATAAACCAGATTTCAAAATATCAATGTGAAAATGCAGCCATGGCAATTGCAGCAACTGAACTTTTTATAGGAAAGGAGAATATAAAACCAGAATTATTAAAAAATACATTAATTTCAGTTGATTTTAGAGGAAGATTAGAAAAAGTGTGGGAAAATCCAACTATTATTTTAGATGGGTCTCATAATCCTGGAGCAATAAAAAAATTAGTATTTGAAATTAAAGAGAATTTTCAATATGAAAAGCTTCATTTAATTTTTGCTGTTCTTAGCGACAAAGATGCCAAAAAGATGTTACAGATTATCTGGTCAATTACAGATAACCTAATAATTACAGAAAGTAAATCATTTAGGAAATATCCTTATGAAAAACTTTATATATTAGCAAAAAAGGTTAAGAAGGAGATGAAAGGAGGGTCACCAAAGATTTTTAAAAGAAAAACCATATCAAATTCCATAGATTTAGCAATGAAGTTTTCTAAAGAGAATGATCTGATATGTATTTGTGGGTCATTTACAAATATACCTCTTGCCAAGAATGCATTAAATATATAATTTTAAAGTAATTTTTTCTTGCTATATCGTAATCAAATATTATAGAATTTATTAAATTTTTAAACTGTCCTATTTTTGAGGTTTAGTAACAGGAAAATAAAACAATTAGATATAAAAAATATAAAAAAATACAATATAAGTATTTCTTAATTAATTGATAAGTAAAATAATTATTAAAAGGGAGTAATACATTGCAGATTTTTCAAGATATATTGGCTTTTTTCCAATCGGGATTTTTTAAATTTATTATATATCTCTTTTTATATTTCATTGTTGTTATCTGGTTAAGTTTTGTATATTGGACCTATAGAGATGCGAATCAGAGAGGAACAAGTGGTTTACTTTGGGCTCTAGTTGTTTTTATCTTTAATTTTTTTGGGCTTTTAATATATTTAATTTTAAGACCATCTGAGTATGTTCAAGATGTCATGGAACGGGAATTAGAGATAGAAACAAAGGAATCATTAATGAATTTGCAGATTCTTAAGTGTCCAGCTTGCGGGAATAACGTAGAGAAAGATTTCTTTATTTGTCCATATTGTCGTAAGAAATTAAAAAATCCGTGTCCAAAGTGCGGAAAACCACTTCAATTAAACTGGTCAATTTGTCCGTTTTGTAAAACACCATTATAGAATTGAGGAAAAATGGATATTAAAGAAAGAACACTTGTAATTATAAAACCAGATGGAATTCAAAAAAAATTAATTGGTGAAATAATTTCTCGTATTGAAAGAAAGGGGCTAAAAATAACCAATTTGAAGATGATGAGGATCTCTAAAGAATTAGCGGAGAAGCATTATGAGGAACATAAGAAAGAACCGTTTTATAGAGATTTGATTAATTTTATAACATCTGCTTCAGTTGTTGTTATGATAGTTGAAGGTGAGGATGTTATTTCAACATTCAGATTAATGATGGGTCCAACCGATTCAAGAAAGGCTGCGCTAGGTACAATAAGAGGAGACTATGGTCTTAATATTGAAAGAAATATTATTCATGGTTCAGATTCTATTAAAAGTGCTAAAAGAGAGATATCATTGTTTTTTCAAGAAGAATAAAAGGAGGAAGTTTGAGAACGAGAAGAACTGGAAGGATTTTTATAACATTACTTGTAGGTCTTTTTTTTGGAGCAATTTTAGGGCATATATTGAAGGATGTGTTACCTATTTTAGATGAGGGTTTGAAAGTTGGACTTAAACCATTCTCTTTAAATCTTTATTTATTTGAAATGAGTCTCAGTCTTTATTTTAGGATCACTTTAGCAGCCATAATTGGAATGTTGATTGCATTTCTTGTTGTAGACTTGACACGAAGGTATTAGTGAAAGATTTAATATTAGCATAACAATCTATTAAAAGGAAAAAATTACTTAGCATTTTTTATAAGCCATGTATTGCATTTTTAAAGGTAACTGAAATAAAAAATATATACATAGTTTTCAGATAATCAAAGAAGTTAGAAATTTTACAGAAACTTACTTTTTATTTAAAGGAGATATTAGATGTCTATATTTGACTTTTTTACAGGTTTAGTTGGTAGAGATATGGGAATAGACTTGGGTACTGTTAATTCAATGGTTTATGTCAGAGGAAAAGGAATAGTTTTAAGGGAACCATCTGTTGTTGCAATTAATAGAGATAACAAAGATATATTAGCAGTAGGTTCAGAAGCAAAAAGAATGGTTGGTAGGACTCCCAGTTCAATAGTAGCAATAAAACCATTGAGGGACGGAGTGATATCAGATTTTGATATTACACAAAAAATGTTACGTCACTTCATTAATAAAGTTCATAGATTCAATTTTTTTGCAAGACCGAGAGTGATAATATGTGTCCCTTCTGGAATTACCGGAGTTGAGAGAAGAGCAGTTATTGAAGCTGCTGAACAGTCTGGAGTTAGAGCTGTATATATTTTAGAAGAACCAATGGCAGCAGCAATAGGAACTGAATTACCTGTTAGTGAGCCAATTGGGCACATGATTGTAGATATCGGGGGAGGTACAACTGAAATAGCAGTTATTTCTTTAGGTGGAATAGTTGTTAGTCAATCCATAAGAATAGCTGGAAATGAGATGGATGAAGCAATAATAAATATGCTTAAAAGAGACCATAATTTACTAATAGGAGAAACTACTGCTGAAGCAATAAAAATAGAGATAGGATCAGCTTTTACTCAAAATGAGGAAGAGACAGTTGAGGCAAGAGGAAGAGATTTAGTTACTGGTCTTCCAAAGAGCATAATACTTTCTAGTAAAGATGTAAGAGATGCTTTAGATGAGACATTAAATGTAATTATCAATGCTGTAGTTGAGACTTTTGATAAAACCCCACCTGAATTAATTGCAGACATCTATAATAATGGAATAATGATGGTTGGAGGTGGCTCTCTTCTTAAAGGAATGTCAGATAGACTGAAACATCATACAAAATGTGAAATTCTTACAACTGAAAATCCTTTAGAGGCTGTTGTCCTGGGAGCAGGAAAATGCGTTGAAAATTTTGAGCTTTTTAAGAATTTAATATCACATGAGAGAGGTGTATAAAAGGTTATGGCTCTCTCATTACCGAGAAGAAAAAACAAAATAATTCTTGGTATTTTAATAGTTCTCTGTATCATATTGGCTTCCTTCAATTTAAAATATCAAAATATACTACCTATAGGAAAATCAATTATATTAGAAGTAGTCTCACCATTACAAAAAGCTGTGACATTTCTAATAAATCCTTTTATAAAATCTATTAAAACTATAAATAAATTTTCAGATATTCTTGAAGAAAATAGAATACTTACTAAGAAAGTAAATACTCTATTAAAAGAAAATATTTATTTAAAAGAATTAGAAAGAGAGAACAGGGAACTTAGAGAACTTTTGGGAAGTTCTTATTATGAGCAATTTGAAATAAAATTAGCGAAAGTTATTGGAAAAGCCAAAACAGATTGGAAACACTCTTTTTTTATTGATGAAGGTACCAATCACAATATAAAAATAAATATGCCTATTATAAGTCAATCGGGTTTGATAGGAAGGGTCATAACTACTTCGCGTAATTTTTCAGAGGTGAAACTAATAACTGACCCGAGCAGTTCTATTGCTGCTATGGTTCAAGATTCCAGGAAAACCGGCATTGTTCAGGGAATTGGGACTAATACTCTAAAATTTGATTTAGTTCCAAAGGAGGCAGAGGTGGATATTGGTGATATTATCATAACATCGGGATTGGGTGGAATTTTCCCTAAAGGAATTCAGATAGGTAGAGTCTCTGATATAAAAAATTTGGATTATGAGTTATATAAAACTATTAAAATTTTACCAGCATGCAATTTTGATAATATAGAAGAGGTTCTTATTATTACAAATTTTACCTCATTAGATTAAAAAATTTTAATTTTTAAATAAAGGTGTATGAAAAAATTCTTCTTCTCTCTTTTTTTACTGCTTATAACTTTGGCAATCCAGAGCACAATAACAAATTATATATTAGTTGGAGGTATCCAATTAAACTTAGTTCTGGTCATTGTTATATCTACTTCACTCATATTTGGTGAATTTTTTGCAATTATTTTCGGTTTTTTTGCTGGGATTTGCAGTGATTTTTTATTTGGTCACATCTTAGGATTGTTCGCATTTGTCAATATGATAAGCGCGTTTATATGTTTGAGAGTCAAAAGAATTTTTGCTGGAGAACATTATATTATTCCCACTGTTGTGATGATTATAGTAACAGAAATTTGGGTATTTTTAACATATATAATATCTTTCTCTTTAGGAAAAGAAGTGATACAGGGTAATTTAATAAATAAAATAATTTATCAACCTTTAATTAATGGTTTAGTAATGTTAATTATTCATCCAATAATTAAAAAAATTGGTTCATTATTAAAATGATAGGAGCATCAGATTTTGGAAAAAGAAACTTCAATATTTAATAGACTAAAACTCCTATACTTCATAGTTTTTCTTATTTCAACTACTCTGCTTCTTCGTCTCTGGTATCTACAGGTAATAATGGGTGAAAGCTATGCACAGGAAGCGAAAGAGATTAGAACCAAAACAATAAGAGAAGTAGCTCCTCGAGGTATTATTTATGACAGAAATGGAATAATATTGTCTTATAATCGACCAGGTCTTGTAATAAGTGTTGATCCAGAAATAATTGATGATAATCCAGAAGTTTTAAAAAGATTAGCACCTGTTTTAGGAAAATCTTATCATAATTTAGAAAAAAAATTATCTGATGAAAGAGAATATATAAAGGGTTATATAGATATAGTTGAAGATATAGATAAAGAATTAGCAACATTTATAAAGGAACACTCTGATGAATTTCCAGGTGTAATAGTAAAAGCAGTCCCATTAAGAAATTATCCAAATGGGGATGTATCTTCCCACATACTGGGATATGTCGGTCAGATAACATTAGAAGAGTTACAACAGGAAAAATTTAAATATGGATATCATCCAGGTGATGTAGTTGGAAAAGCAGGAGTTGAGCTATATTATGAGTCATTTTTATCAGGTCAAAGTGGTAGTAAAACTGTGGAAGTTGATCCCACTGGGAATATAGTTAGAGAACTAGGTAAAGTAAAATCAATTCCAGGGAATAATTTATATTTAACAATAGATATTAATTTACAGAGAAAGGCTGAAGAGGTTTTAAAAAAGTGGATAGAGAAAGCTAGAGAAATGCGTGATGAAAAGACTAATGAGTACTATAAAGCTCCAGCTGGTTCATTAGTTATACTTGATGCAAAAACAAACCAGATTTTAGCACTCACTTCATACCCAACTTATGACCCTAATATTTTCATTGGAGGAATTTCAGAAAAGGATTGGTCTAATTTAAATAATCCAGAAAGTAATTTTCCACTAAACAACAGAGCATTGATGAGTTATTCACCAGGGTCAGTATACAAGGTAGTAACTGCTGCTGCAGGTTTAGGTGAAAATTTAGTTGAACCTTACAGTAAAAATTACAAATGTCTTGGTGTTTGGAAAGAATTAGGAGATAAACATGAGAGATATTGCTGGAAGACGTGGGGTCATGGTGATATCAATCTTATAGAAGGTATTCAGGAATCATGTAATATTGTTTTTTATGAAATAGGTCTGTCTCTACATAATAATAGTAAAAAATCTGGTGATGCTTTTTATCATTATTCGAAGATTTTGGGTTTAGATGAGCTTACTGGTGTTGATTTACCTTTTGAATCAAAAGGGATAATTTCAAATAAAAAGTGGAAAAGTGAATATTTTAAAGATAATCCAACTCTTGCAAGATGGTATCCTGGAGATAGTGTAAACTTAGCCATTGGTCAAGGGGACATATTAGTTTCACCCATTCAAATGGCCCAATTATATTGTACTATTGCTAATAATGGTGAAATGGTGACTCCTCATATTGGTTTAAAAATAGTTTCACCAAAAAAAGAATTAGTGGAAAATAAGATTATTAAAATAAACAAAAAACAAACATTAGAAAAAGGAATTTTTGAAATTATAGAAAAGGGATTAATTTTAGTTATAAAAGAAGGAACTGCAAAATCCGCATTTGAAGGCTTTCCTTTAAATGAAATTTCTGTTGCAGGAAAAACTGGGACAAGTAGTGTTCCAGGAAAACAGGATTTTTCATGGTTTGCATGTTATGCTCCTGTTGAAAATCCTGAATATGTTATTGTATCAATGATTGAAGAAGCGGGTTCTGGTGGGAGATCCGCAGCTCCAATTGCAAGAGAATTACTCGAATTTATATACAATATTAAGAGCAGCTATGAAAGCGAAGAATAAAAAACTAACTAATATTAAAAATTTAATAACTGGATTTGACTTCATACTATTTTTTACTATCGTTTTGCTTGTTATTTATGGATTAATTCTAATAAATAGTGCTATTGGGTTAAATAAGTTCTCATTCAATTTCGATTTCTCATCATTTTTTAATAAGCAATTAGTATGGGTGGGATTGGGGCTATTAATATTTTTTATAGTTCTATTTCTAAATTATATATGGTTAGAGAAGTTTTGGTGGGCTGTTTATATAATTAATTTATTAGGTTTAATAGCAGTTTTTATATTTGGTCACATATCTGGCGGAGCGAGGAGTTGGATAGGATGGGGAATGTTAAAAGTGCAGCCATCTGAATTTTTTAAGATTGGAATTATTATAGCTGTTGCCGGATATTTATCTAGAAAAAAAAGGGATGAAGTAAATTTTGTTGACCTCATTATAACTCTATTACTTGTTGGGATGCCAGTAATACTATTGGTATTACAACCCGACATAGGCACAGCTATAATTTATATTGGAATTGTAATTGGTATTTTATATCTTGCTGGACTTAAAAAGATATATATTTTTTCTATATTTATTTTAGGTCTTTTCGCAATTTTAATAACCATAAAATCGGGATTAGTTAAACAGTACATGTTAAATAGGCTACTAATATTTATAAATCCAGATATTGACCCTTTAGGTATAGGGTATACATTAAACCAATCAATAATTACTGTTGGTTCTGGTGGACTATCTGGAAAAGGATTGTTTAAAGGAATTCAAACAAGTCTTCATTTTGTTCCTGAGCTTCATACAGATTTTATTTTCTGTGTACTGGGGGAGGAGTTGGGCTTTTTAGGTGCTGTCATTCTAATATCTCTTTATACATTGCTCATCTTTAGTGTAATAAGAATTGGAACTGCAGCCAAAGATAAATTTGGTGCCCTTTTTTGTGGTGGAATTGCAATTCTACTATCTGTACATCTATTAATAAATATAGGAGTAACCATAGGAATTATGCCCATAACTGGAATTACTCTACCACTTATCAGTTATGGTGGGAGTTCTCTAGTTACAACATTTTTAGGATTGGGATTAGTAGAAGGTGTTTATCTACGAAGATTTTATAATATCTGATTAACTCCTATAAATAAAGCCCTTTCAATTAAAATTTTACCTGTAAAGATTTTTTACTTTTACAGAAATGGGGTCAGGTCTTGTAATATGACATTTCAGCTTTAGATATACTTTCTTGATTATTTATCCTCTCCCCTTGTGGGAGAGGGTAAGGGAGAGGGGAGGGGAATTAAAAAAATGAATTTAAAACCTATAAATATATATCCATTAATTGATAATGTTATAAAACCATCTCAATATGTTGGTGGGGAATTAAATTCGGTTCATAAAGATATTAAAAAATGTAAAGCATCAATAGTTTTAGCCTTTCCTGACCTTTATGAGATTGGAATGTCAAACATGGCTATTCATATTCTTTACAATGTTATAAATAATCATCCCGATTTTGTTGCTGAGAGAACATTCGCTCCCTGGTTAGATATGGAGGAGCAAATGAGAAAAACAGATACTCCTCTTTTTTCTTTAGAAAGCAGAATTCCAGTCAAGGAATTTGATATATTGGGCTTTTCTGTTCAACATGAACTATGTTTCACAAATATACTAAATATGTTAAATCTTGCAAAAATACCGATAGAATGTAAGGATAGAGGGAATGAATATCCCATAATAATAGCTGGTGGACCAGGTGTTTTTAATCCAGAACCAATTGCCCCCTTTATTGATTTTTTTGTAATAGGTGATGGTGAAAATGTAATAATAAACATTCTTGAGAAATTAAGCGAGTTAAAAAATAAAGGTTTTAATAAAAATGAGATTGTCAAAGAAATGGGTAAAATTGATGGGACTTATGTACCCTCCTTTTATGATTTCATCTATAAAACTGATGGAAGCGTGAAAAAAATGATAGTTAAAGACTCATTTCCAAAAAATGCTGTAAAGAATATTATTATAAATTTTGGAAGTTTTAGTCAGTCATTAAAATTGATAGTTCCCAATACGCAAGTAATTCAGGATAGATTTTGGGTTGAGATAATGAGAGGTTGTTCTAAAGGATGTAGATTTTGTTTAGCAGGTTTTATATATAGACCAGTCAGAGAAAGAACTGTCCAATCAATACTGAATTTAATTATACAAGGATTGGAAAAAACCGGTTATGAAGAGGTTTCACTATCATCACTTTCTTCAACTGATTATTCTGAAATTGAATATTTATTAAAAAGTTTAAAGCGAAATTTAGAAAGTAGCCATACCGCTGTATCATTACCATCTTTAAGATGTGATAGTTTTTCAGTAAAATTAGCAGACCTTATCTCACAAGAAAGAAGGACAGGTCTTACATTTGCTCCTGAAGCTGGGACTCAAAGATTAAGAGATGTTATAAATAAAAATATTACAGATGAGGATATTTTTAACTGTACCAGGGCAGCATTTTCAAGTGGATGGGAAAGAATAAAGCTTTACTTTATGGTTGGACTTCCTACTGAAGAGATGAATGATTTGGATGGAATAATTAATATGATAAACAAAATATTAATAATTGCAAAAATGGAGGTTCCGAAAGATAAGTACAACAGGATAAAGATAAATGTAACAATCTCACCTTTTTGTCCAAAACCTAATACACCATTTCAATGGGTTGGTCAGGATTCATTAGAAATTTTAGATAAAAAGATTAATTATCTGAAAAGAAAACTTAAGAAAAAAAATGTATTTATTAAAATGCACAATGTACATAGAAGTCAAATAGAAGCAATTTTTGCGAGAGGGGATAGAAGACTTTCAAAGGCAATAAGAATTGCCTGGGAAATGGGTTGTAAATTTGACAGCTGGACAGAACAATTTTCATATGATAAATGGTTAACAGCTTTAAAAAAGGATAATGTAGATATATCCTTTTATGCTAATAGACATAGAGAAGAAGATGAAATATTCCCGTGGGAAATAATTGAGAGTGGACAAAATAGGAAATTTTTATTTAAAGAATATAAAAAAGCTTTAAGTGGACTTACTACTTCAGATTGCAGATTAAAGGGATGCAATAGTTGTGGGTTACAAGAAATAATAAAATGTCCAATATCTTGAAATAAAATAATATTTTCAACATATTTCTTAAATAATTTTAACAAAATTTTTTAATTAGCAATTTTGAATTAATTTTGTAAAGCATTACTTAATATCAGGGAAAAATTATTGGTTAAAAATACAAGTAAAGTAATTATGCGTTTTAGATTTTCAAAACTAAGTGATATAAAATACATATCGCATTTAGATTTGATTAATCTTTTAGTTAGAACATTAAGAAGAGCAAAAATACCCGTGCTTTATTCGAAAGGCTATCATCCAAAACCGAAATTATCAACCGCATATGCTTTAAAGGTTGGATTGGAAAGTGTTGGTGAGTATGCGGATATAATTTTAAGCAAGAAGTTATCAACAAAGACATTTGTGAAAAGAATGAATGACCGGTTACCTCAAGGGTTAAAAGTATTAAATGCGAAATCGGTAGAGTCATCCCAATCTCTTTCAAGCCAAATAAATTGTATGAGATATCAATTAATATTTTCTTACCGCCCTGAGTTAGTAATAAGACAGGAAGCTGATTTATTATTAAAATTATTTACTGAGAATATGATAGGATTTAACAATCAATTATCAAAAAATGCTAAATATTTTAAGGAGAAATTACTTAATTTTAAAATTAGAAGCTTACCTGATAATATAATAATAGATTTTTTAATCGCTATTGGTAGTCAAGATGATTTAAAAATAAATGATCTTATTAAATTTTTAAACTCATTGGAAAATAAAAGAAAAATTTTTTTAAAGAGAATTCTAAGAATTAATATGTTTAGAAAGGATGGTGATTTACTTCTAAGCCCATTTAAATTGCTTAGATAGATTATTAAATATTTTAAGTAAAGGGTATTTTAGAAGTTATTTTTTATGAAATATGATTTATTAATAAGCTCAGATCTAAATGAAATTAGAGTGGCAATTCTGGAAAATGATGAAGTTGCGGAACTTTATTTTGATAGAGAAAAAAAAGATTCAATAATTGGAAATATATATTTGGGAAGAGTTCAAAAAATAATGTCCGGTTTGGACTCTGCTTTTGTAGATATAGGAGTAAAGAAAAATGCTTTCTTATTTATAAAAGAGGTTGTTTCACCTTTTGATTATTATGAAGGAACTAACGAAATATTAAAGGGAAAAATAAAACAAATCCTAAAACCTGGACAGATGTTAATAGTTCAGGTAACAAGAGTCCCGATGGGAACCAAAGGAGCTCGGTTAACGTCTCTTGTCTCTCTTGCTTGTAGATATTTGGTAATGATGCCATATGGTGATGGAATAGGTGTTTCTAAAAAACTTGATGAATCAGAAAGAGAAAGGTTGAGAAGTTTAAGCGCAAGGTTAAAAATTAAAAATATGGGAATAGTAATTAGAACTGCTGCAAAAGACACGAAGTTAGCTATTTTAAAAAGAGAACTAAAATACCTTAAACGTTTATGGAATAATATTCAAAATAAAGCTCGAAGGTTAGATTCCCCAACTCTAATTCATAGGGAGTTAGAGTTAGTTCATAGAATTCTAAGGGATAGATTAACTTTAGATTTTAACAGCATTGTGGTAGATACAAAACAGTTATATGATCATGTATCCAATTATTTGATAAAGAAAATTCCTCAAATGCATTCAAAACTAAAGCTACACAGTGGAGAAAAACCATTATTTGAAGAAATGGGAGTTGAAAAGGCAATTGATTTAGCTCTTAAAAGGAAGGTTTGGTTAAAATCAGGTGGATTTATTGTAATTGATAAAACAGAAGCTCTAACTGCTATTGATGTAAATTCTGGACGTTTTTCAGGAAGAAATGATTTAGAAGAGACGATTGCTCATATAAATTTGGAAGCTGTTGAAGAGATTGTTAAGCAAATAAAGCTAAGAGATATTGGAGGATTAATTGTTATTGATTTTATTGATATGGAGAAAGAGGGAAACAGGCTAAAAATTGTTGAAGCTATGAAAAATGCTCTACAGTCTGATAATGCAACAACTAATATAACTGATATTTCAAAATTGGGATTGCTTGAAATGACTAGAAAAAATGTTACAGAAGGGATTCAAGATGTTTTATGTAAGCCCTGCCCCTATTGTGATGAAAGTGGATATATCCTATCAGAGGAATCTATGAGATTAAAAACTGAAAGAGAAATTTTTAAATTAACAAAAGAAAGTGAATCCGAAGCATTCCTTATAGAACTTAATAGTGGCGTTGCAGCTATGGTTATAGGTCAGGGTGGAGAAAATGTAAAAAAATTAGAGAATATTACAAATAAATATATTTCCATAAAGGGTAATGATAGTATCCCTATTAATGCTTTCAATTTACTAAAAGAGGGAACTATAAAAGAGATGGAAGAAGCAGCAATACCTGTATATCGGGGACAGGTTTTAGATATGTTAGTAGAGGAACCTCACTCATATATTTCCAAGGATGCTATTTCAAGATTTAGTGGCTATATAATACATATTATAGATGGCAGAAAATATCTTCATGAAAGGTTAAGGGTGGAGATAATAAATGTTACAAAAACTTATGCACAAGCAAAAATAATTGTTAGATAAATTTTAAATTTACAAAAAGTGTCTATTTTTAATTTTTAAATGACACACAATAAGAAATAATTTTGACTCAAAAAAATGATTCTGATATAATCTATCCTCATTATAAATTTAAAAAGTTTATATAAAAATAGCTATTTAAAGGAGATTAAAATTTATATAGTTCTTGAAACTGGAGGAAAACAATATAAAGTTAAGTTAGATGAGACTTTTTTAATTGAAAAAATAGAAGGTGAGAAGGGAGATAAGGTTATTTTTTCAAACATAAAGCTCATCTCAGAAAAGGAAGAGATAATAGTTGACAAGGATATACTATCCAATTATAGAGCAATTGGAGAAATAGTAGAACATATTAGTGGAAAGAAAATAATAGCCTTCAAGCATACTTCAAAGACTGGTTATAAGAGAAAAATTGGTCATAGACAAAAATACTCACGGGTAGTTTTAAAAGAGATAAAATCTCCCAAATCAAAGAAGGAATAAAGAATCTTATTAAAAAGAAAATTTAAATTAAAATAAAAGATATCTAATAAATTAAGTTTAAATTAATCATAAAATAGATTATAATGTAGTTAGAGGTGATATAAATGGCACATAAAAAGGGTGGAGGAAGTAGCCGAAATGGAAGAGAGGGTACTTCAAAACGTTTAGGTATAAAGCGCTTTGGTGGTCAGTTTGTAAATGCAGGAACAATTCTTGTCAGGCAAAGAGGTACTTGTTATAAACCAGGTCATAATGTTGGAAGAGGAAGCGATGATACACTTTTTGCTAAAATTACTGGAAATGTATTTTTCAAAAGATTGTCTAAAAACAAAAAAAGCATAAATATAATACCTTAATAAATTTTCATTAGTTAAGAAAATATTCTACAATTTATAAAACATTTTGAGAAAAGACCATAAAATTATGGTCTTTTTTTTATTAAATAAAATTTTTAGATTCTAATAAAGTTTTGATATAAGATAATCTTATATAATAAAATAAATCTGTAAAGTAGAGCAATGCTTTAGCCTTAAAAATAATATGTAGGGCAAGGCCTTAGCCTTGCCTAAGGATGCAACCCTAAAGAGTTGCCCTAAAATTAAAAATTTAGGTAAATTATAAAATTTCTTAATTAAATTCCTACCCAATTTTATAGAAAATGAGCTATAAGGAAAAAATAGATCTTTTAGATGAAGCTAAGATATTCGTAAAAGGTGGAGACGGAGGTAACGGTTGTGTCAGTTTTTTAAGAACACGCTATAAAGCAAAAGGCGGGCCAAATGGTGGAAGTGGAGGAAATGGAGGAAGTGTCATTTTAAAAGCTGACTCAGAAAAAACCTCCTTGCTTGATTTTGCTTATCTTGTGCATTTTAAGGCTGAAAGGGGCAAGCATGGAAAAGGTGCAAATAAGGATGGAAAGAATGGAAAGGATTTAATCATAAATGTTCCAGCTGGCACAGTGATAAAAGATGATAAAGGTTCATTTGTGACAGATCTTAATCAGGATAGTATTGAAGCAATTATAGCTAATGGTGGAAGAGGTGGAAAAGGAAATGCCTCTTTTATTAGATCAACACTACAAGCTCCATCTTTTGCTGAGAAGGGAGAAGTTGTAAGGGGAAGATGGATTGAGCTTGAGTTGAGACTAATTGCAGATGTTGGGATAGTAGGATTTCCAAATGTTGGAAAATCAACCTTACTCAGTAAATTAACTTCAGCAAAACCAAAAATAGCTAATTATCCATTCACAACTTTGTATCCAAAGGTTGGAATGAGAGAAGAAGAAGATTTCAGTTATATAATTGCAGAAATTCCTGGGTTAATTAAAGGAGCCCATAAGGGAGCAGGTCTTGGAATTAAGTTTTTAAGACATATTCTAAGGACGAAAATTCTCATTCATATTTTAGAAGTCTCAGTATCGTCTCAAAGGGATCCCATTAATGATTTTATTATGTTAAATAACGAAATGAAGTCATTTGATAAAGAGTTGTTGAAAAAACCTCAAATCATAGTCTTAAATAAAATAGATTTACTACAGGATGATGAAGAAATAAAGAGGGTAAAAAAATTTTTTAGTGAAAAATATAAAAAGAAAGTAAACTTAATATCTGCTATTTTTTCCGAAGGTCTTGAAAAACTGTGTATTGATATAAAAGATATTTTAAGAAAGACTAAAAAAAAGGAAATAAAAAAAACAAAAATCAAAAAGGAATATATCTTTAAAGAGCAAAAATTAATTAAAATAAAGAAGGAAGGTAAAGCCTTTAGAGTAATTGGTGATGAGGTAGAAAGAGTTGTAATAATGACAGATTTTAATAATCCGCAGGCTGTTTCGTATATGCAGCGTAGGCTTGATAAATTGGGATTAAATGAAAAATTGTTAGAATATGGAGCAAAAGAGGGTGACACAGTTTTAATTTGTGACAGAAGTTTTGATTTTATTCCAAATAAAAGTATAAAAAATAATAAAATTTTTTTAACATAACATTTTTTTTAATTTATAATTTTTATAATTTATAATTTTTATATTTATTAATTTATTTTTAAACTTTTAATTTTATAACTTAGTTAAATTATTGATATTGAGGTAGGTGTATAGATTTTGAGAATAGGAATAATGGGTGGTACTTTTAACCCTATTCACTATGGACATTTGGTAACAGCAGAAGAGGCAAGAATACAATTTAATTTGGATAGAGTATTATTTATTCCAACAGGTGATCCTCCCCATAAAGAGGGTCAGAAAATTACAAATGCACAACAGAGATATCTGATGACTGTTATGGCTACAGGCTCAAATCCTTATTTTTATGTGTCCAGAATGGAAATTGATCGTCCTCAACCTTCATATACTATGGATACAGTAAAAGATTTACATGAAGTTTATAAAGATTCACAAATTTTCTTCATAACAGGTACTGATGCAGTTCTGGATATATTAACTTGGAAAAATCCAGCTGAAATTCTAAACTTGTGTATATTTATCGCAGCTACTCGCCCAGGTTATGAGCTCGATAGGTTGAACAATATTAAGAAAAGATTGAAAGATGAATTGGGAATAGCTGATATCAATGAAAAAATACATATTATTAAAATACCAGCACTTGCGATTTCTTCAACTGATATTAGAAATAGAGTGAGGACTGGAAAACCTATTAGATATCTTTTACCAGAGGGAGTAGCTAATCATATTTATAAGATGAATTTCTATAAAAAATAATGTGAGGAGATTAAAATTGGAAGAACAAAAAATTGGTACAAGAATGGAAAGAAGATTAAAATTAGAAAAGAGAAGAAAAAGAAAAATATTCACAATTTTTATAACACTATTAATGATCTTTATATCAATTTTCTTTTTTTCCTATTTACGAAATTGTCTATCTAAACCGGGTAAAGAAACTGCACAAGAACAAACAACCAGTTCAACTTCAGAAGAGGAACAACCAACTTCAACCGAGGAGGAATTAGTTTTTAGTGGAAAAACAAAACTCTTAATCATTGGTTCTGATAAAAGCTTAGAGCAGATTTCTCCGAATTCAGTAATACTAACCAGCTATAATTCTATTTCAGAGGAAAGTTTATTACTCTCTATACCTTTGAGGACAATGCTTCAGTTCTCTGGAGAAGCTGTAACAGTACAACAGTTATTAAAAGAAGGGCGAATAGAGGATTTAAAATCAGCCATAAATGATTCGATAGGGATTGAGGTGGATCACTATATCTTAATAAATGTTTTTGATTTAGTGGAAAAAATTGGTGGAGTTTCAGTTAATATTCCAGAAAATATAAGCTTTCCTGATATTAATACTGATGTAACAGTTTTACTTGAGAAGGGAGAAAAGAATTTAAGTGGAGATTTAGCTATTAGTTATCTTCATTACATAAGTGGAGAAGGTGAAAGCATTTTACATGTATCGGATCAACAAGATGTTTATCTATCCATTTTAGATAAACTAATGGCTAATAAAAGTTATTCTGAGATAGCCAACGAAATGCAATTAATTTCTGAATATTTTGCTTCAGATTTTTCTGTTGAAGAATTAATATCTTTAGGTTCATCCATGACTAGACTTCAGGAATCTAAAATTTTCAAAGATAAAACTTTACCTATAATAGTAGCAGAGATAGACGGTAATAATTATCATGTTCCACAACCTGAAAAAATAACAGAGATATTTGGGGAATTTGAATCAGTTGTAACCCCTGAAGAAAAAGAGAAAAGTGATATTATAATTTTAAATGGTTGTGGAAGTCCTGGTATTGCAAATAGCGCAGGTAATAAACTACAGAATGATTTTCAAATTGTTGAAATTGGGAATGCAGCCAGCTTTCAATATACGGAAACTAAAATAATAGTTACTTCATTTAAAATAAGTGTAATTGAAGATGCAATTTCTATTAGAGAGCTTCTGGGGGTAGGGAAAATAGTAACAGACGGATCACTATCTGAACAAACCAGACAAAAAGCTAATATTGTCATAATAATAGGTAGTGATTATTTACCATTATCATAGGAGGGAAAAATATCTTTTAAAAAATCTTCTTTAAATGCCATAGAAGCTGCAAAAGCTGCTAATGAAAAGAAAGCTTTAGACATCATAGTATTGGATGTAAGTGGTCGATTAATAATTACTGATTATTTTGTGATATGTAGTGGTAAAACAGATAGACAGATTAAAAGTATATCTGATGAAATTCAAAAAACATTAAAGGAAGGTAACAGGTTACCACTTAGAATTGAAGGTTCTCCAGATGGAGGTTGGGTTCTTTTAGATTATTTTGATTTTGTAGTTCATATATTTAATATAAAATCAAGAGAATACTACAAGTTAGAACGACTCTGGAGAGATGCTGCTATTATTGAATGGGATAGTTAATATATATTTGAAACAGATTTTTGATAATAACATAA
>JAHJRV010000104.1 GCA_018830725.1 Actinomycetota bacterium
AAGAAGTGCTTAATAAGGGAAAACTACTTAATAAAGACTGTGATTTTTCAATACTTCCTTAATATATTTAAATCAGCAAGAAATCTTAAGAGTATAATAAGTAAAGAAGCCTTTATGAGCTTGAATTTATGAGGTTAAAATGAAAAGTTTATTAGATAAGTTAAAAAAGACAGAAGATAGATATAATAATATATTAAAAAAGCTTAAACGACCTGATGTAACAAGGGATCCAATTAAAGTAAAAAAGTATAGCCAGGAGATTTCTCAATTAGAGGATACAGTTAAAGCAGCACAAAAATATAGAAAAATTAAATCAGAAATAGAAGAAACAGAAGAGATGTTGCAGACAGAAAAAGAGAAGGAATTAAGGGATTTAATAACTGAAGAGCTATTAAGTCTTGAGAAAGAGAAGTCAAATTTGGAAACAAAAATTGAGGAACTTTTATTGCCAAAAGATATGTATGCACAAAAGGATATCATAGTTGAAATAAGAGCTGGAACTGGTGGTGATGAGGCAGCTCTTTTTGCATCTGATCTTTTCAAAATGTACTCAAAATATAGTGAGAAGAATAATTTTAATGTTAAAGTACTTTCATCAAATGTCTCAGATTTGGGTGGTTTTAAGGAAATTGTTTTTGAAGTTAGTGGAAAAGGAGCTTATAACAAATTTAAGTATGAATCTGGGGTCCATAGAGTCCAGAGAATTCCTGTAACGGAATCAAGTGGTAGAATTCATACATCTACTACAACTGTTGCAGTTTTACCAGTTGCTGAGAAAGTAGATGTTGAGATTAAATCTGAAGATATCTCTATTCAAACATTTCGGTCATCTGGTCCAGGAGGACAACATGTAAATGTTACTGACTCTGCAGTAAGGATAACTCATATTCCAACAAAAATTGTAGTTTCCTGTCAGGATGAAAGATCTCAATTTCAGAACAAACAAAGAGCATTTAAAATACTTAGAGCTAAATTGTTAGATAAAAAAGTAAGGGAACAGCAAAAAGAGGTGGCCACTAAACGTAAAGGTCAAATTGGAATGGGAGAAAGAAGTGAGAAAATAAGAACATATAATTTTCCACAAAATAGAGTAACAGATCATAGAATAGGATTAACACTTCATAAATTGGAACAGGTTTTATCAGGGGAATTAGATGGATTTATAAATACACTTTCAGCGAAAGACCGAGAAGAAAAAATCAAATAGGTGCAAATGTAAAATTAATAAAATATAATGATAAAAAATAACATTTCTATTAAAGATGCTATTAAAAAAGCAATAAATTTTTTAAAAGAAAAAAACATTGAATCCCCAAGAATCACTTCAGAAATTTTAATTTCACATATATTATCAATTCCAAAGACTAAACTTTATCTTAAACTTGATGACTTTATCTCAAAAGATGAATTTGAAAAATTCTGGAGTCTTGTAGTTGCAAGATCAAATAATATTCCAATTCAATATTTAACTCAAGAAGTAAGTTTCTTGGATTTAAAACTTTTTATTGAAGAAGGAGTTTTTATACCTCGACCCGAAACGGAGATTCTAGCCCAAAAAGCAATTTCAATTCTAAAAAATATGGAAGTTAATGATTCTTCACAATTATTAAAAGAATCTCTGAAATTATCAGGAGATAAAAAAATTTTTGTTTTGGATATAGGGACGGGGTGTGGTGCTATAGGACTTGCAATTGTGAATAAAATTTCTAATTGTTTCGTATATGCTACAGATATTAATGAAAAAGCATTAGAGATTGCAAAGAGTAATGCAGTTAATCTAAATCTTTCAGATAGAATAAAATTTTTAAAAGGTAATTTATTTGAACCATTACCTTCAAATCTAAAACTTTCATTCGATTTAATTATTAGTAATCCTCCATATGTCCCAATTTCAAAGTTCAAAGAACTTCAACCTGAAATTAGAGAATATGAACCTGAAAATGCTTTACTTGGTGGCGAAGATGGACTTTTTTACTACAGAGAAATAATTTCAAAATCTCTGAATTTTTTGAAGAAAAATGGATATCTTCTTTTAGAAATTGGATATAATCAATCTGAAAAAATTAGGAAAATCGTAGAAGATATAAATACCAAACCTCAATTTTTATCCAATAATCAAAAATGTAGAGAAATAAAGGGAATTGCACAAGATATTAAGAGTCAATCTCAATTTTTCTTAAAAAAACAAAAACATGAAAAAAATAAAAGATATAAAATAATAGAAATAATTAAAGATTTATCAGAAATAGATAGAGTAATTGTTCTTCAAAAAGAAAAATAAAAATTCACATTAAAAATAAAATAACAATTTGTAAAGAAATGGCAGAAATTTTAAAAATTGATGAAAAAAAACCTTTTGCTGGTAAACTTAAAGATGCTTTAAAGTTTTTAAAAAATGGAGAAGTTATTGCTATTCCCACTGATACATTGTATGGCTTAGCTGCATTATTAGGTGACGAGAAAGCAGTAAAAGAGGTTTATAAAATCAAAAAAAGAGATATAAAAAATCCAATTCCAATTCTTATTCATTCCTTACCCTCCTTAGATTTGTATGCCAGGGAAATACTACCCTATGCTAAAAATCTTGCAAAAATGTTTTGGCCAGGTCCTCTGACCATGATATTTAAACCTACCCAATTAGTTCCAGCAATTATCTGTGGGGGAAGAGATGGTGTTGGTATTAGAGTTCCAGCTAACAAAATTGTAAATTTTCTTACAAGTAAAGTGGGTGCAATAACGGGTACAAGTGCTAACTTAAGTGAAGGAGCTGATCCAATTAATGCTCAAATAGTAAATAAACAAATTGGAAGAAAAATAAAGTTAATTATTTGTACTGGTCCTTCATTGCTAAAGAAAAGCTCAACTGTCATTGATGTAAGAGAAAAATTTCCTAAATTAATTAGAGAGGGAGTAATACCCTGGCCAAAAATTATTTCCTCAATGTTTTAAAAAGAAAACCCATAGTGTATACTTATTTTTTAATAAGAAAGGAAAATAAAAGTAACATCTTAAAATTTGTTCAAAATTGATTGAGGTGAGATGAAGAAAATAGTAATTGGTAGTGATCATGGTGGATATGCTCTTAAAGGGGCAATAATAAATCATCTAAAAAAGAAAAAGTATGAAGTAATCGATGTTGGTACATATTCAGAAGATAGGGTTGATTATCCTGATTTTGCAGAAAAAGCTGCCAGAATGGTCGCTTCTAAGGAAGTAAAGATGGGAATATTGATATGTAAAACTGGAATTGGAATGTGTATTTCTGCAAATAAGATTAAGGGTATAAGGGCAGCAAATGTTCATGACATTGATACAGCTAAGTTAAGCAAAGAGCACAATAATGCAAATATAATAACATTGGGTAGTGTAGTCTTAGAACCTGAAGAGGCAATAGAAGTAGTAGAAAGTTGGCTTAATGCCAAGTTTGTAGGAGGTAGGCATAAAAGGAGGATTAAGAAAATCTCAAAATTAGAACTTGAAAACTAAAAAATCTAATCAGAAGTAGGGCAAGGCTTTAGCCTTGCTTAATAATGCAACCCTAAAGGGTTGCCCTACATTAATTTATTTTAAATAAATAAAATAATAAGAAATTTTAAGAAATCTTGGAAAGGAAGTGATAAATTGGAACCTATAATTATTGATCACCCACTTGTAAAACATAAGTTAGGGGTACTTAGAAATGAGGACACAAAGTCAAAGGAATTTAGAGAAATTGTAGAAGAATTAACGATTATTTTAATGTATGAAGCTACCAAAGATATCCCTACAATTAAATATAATGTAAAAACCCCGCTTATTGATACTGAAGTTGAGAAAATCAAAGCTTCAAATTTAGTTATTATACCCATCATAAGAGCGGGATTGGGTATGTTAAATGGAGCCTTGAAGTTAATACCTGGAGCAAGAGTCGGGCATTTAGGTATTTATCGGGATGAGAAGACACTACAGCCAGTAAGTTATTATATGAAATCACCAAAGTTAAGGAAGGAAGATACTATATTTATCATCGATCCCATGTTTGCAACTGGAGGTTCAATGGTTATGGCCATTGATTATCTCAAGAAAAATGGTGCCAAGAAAATCAAACTTTTAAGCATTGTTTCAGCTCCGGAAGGGATAGAAAAATTAAACAAACATCATCCAGATGTAAAGATAATTACTTGCGCAATAGATTCTCACTTAAATAAATATGGTTATATAATACCTGGTTTGGGTGATGCAGGTGATAGGCTCTATAATATTCAACCTGAAAAAGAAATAAAATAAAAATTATTGGAAACTTTGGGTATACATTCTCCCTTCCCATTCGTTACACTCGAGGGTCGATTCCCCTCCCTTAATGGGAGGGGGTAGGGGGAGGGTTGAATATGTTTTCGAAAGTATACTACAAAGCTTATATTTGAATTTTTAAAAATTTAAATAATTGTTAATTAAGCTTTAAAAATTATGAACAATAAAAGACCTCCATGGAATGAATATTTTATGAGTATAGCAAAATTAGTCTCAAGTAGGTCAACATGCTTGAGAAGAAAAGTTGGTGCTATAATAGTTAAGGACCGTAGAGTACTAAGTACCGGTTACAACGGAGCTCCAAAAGGAATTACCCATTGTGAAGTAGTAGGTTGTTTAAGAGAAAATTTAAATGTACCTGTAGGTGAAAGACATGAGATATGTAGAGGACTTCATGCAGAGCAAAATGCGATAATACAAGCTGCTTTACATGGAATTGAGATAGAAAATGCTGTTATTTATACAACTAATCAACCATGTTCTATATGTGCAAAAATGATAATT
Source organism: Actinomycetota bacterium (assembly GCA_018830725.1). Lineage (NCBI taxonomy): Bacteria > Bacillati > Actinomycetota > Actinomycetota bacterium. Next base: position 4,795 of record JAHJRV010000104.1, read on the forward strand.
AATTCAGGTATAAAGAAGGTTTATTATTTTGAAAAATATGAAGATAAATTAGCAGAAGATTTATTAAGAGAAGCAAAAGTAGAGTTAATTAAATTAGAGTAATTATAGGAAAAGGAACGGATTTGAATATCTTAGATCATTTCTTCTTGAAAGTTTTAATACCAATAAAAATAGGTCCGTTGAATCTTTCAATCACCAATTTAACAGTTTGGATGCTTACTGCAGTAGGTATTCTATTTTTAGCAATGTTTTATTATTCAAGAAAAATAACCATAATACCTAAAACTGGGCAAAATGTATTAGAAATGATAGTAGAGTTCATTAGAGATAATATAGCAAAATCCACTATGGGTGTTGATGCCAAATATTGGTGGCCTTTTATAGGAACGCTTTTTTTATTTATATTAGTTAATAACTTGATCGGGATATTACCAAATTCTTATGTACCATCAAGTAATATTATATTCTCAGCTACATTAGCTATAATGGTTTTCTTTGTGGTTCAGATTGCAGGGATTGCAAAGACTGGAATAAAGGGCTATTTAAAAAATTTCTTTGTTCCTGGAGTACCGAAGTGGCTATGGATATTTATTGTACCAATCGAAATTGTTACTTCTTTAGCTAAACCATTCTCACTACTTATACGTCTTACAGCTAATATGTTAGCAGGTCATATAGTTATTATTGTTGTAATTTCGTTAATTACTTTTTTTAAAAACTATTTTATTGCAATTCCAGTTGTATTTTTTGCATTACTTATTTGTCTTTTTGAAATATTTGTTTCAGCTGTTCAAGCTTACATTTTTTCTATCTTGACAGCAACATATATTAAAATGATTATTCACCCAAAGAACTTATGAAAGGAGGAAAAATTGAATTCACAGGCTATGGGTTATTTAGCAGCAGCTATTATTATAGGATTGGGTACAATTGGTCCAGCTTTAGCAATTGGTATGATGTCAAAAGCAGCTTTAGAGGGTATGGCAAGACAGCCTGAAGCAGCGAGTCGCATACAGAATGCACTATTTATTGCCTTAGCATTTGCGGAGGCTATTGCTCTTTATGCTCTGGTAGCAAGCATACTTCTTATTTTTACTGCTAAATAATTGATCAAAAAAAGGAATCTAAAATTTTTAATAAATATATTTATGAGGTGTTTTTAGCTTGGAAGAAATATTAAGATTAATAAATCCTGTGGAGAGCACATTCTTTTGGTCTTTAATAACTTTTTTAATATTTTCTTTTTTGCTTTGGAAGTTTGTCTTTCCAAAAGTTACAAAAATAATTAAAGAGAGAGAAAAAAAGATTCAAAATAAAATAGATGAAGCTGAGAGAACTAAAGAGGAAGCTGCTAATCTTTTAGATGAGTATAAGGAAAAGATTAAAAAAGCAGAAAAGGAAGCTCATAAGATAAGAGAAAAAGCTAAAAAGGATGGTCAAAGGCTAAAAAAAGAAGCAATAGAAGAAACAAGAAAAGAGATAAAAGACTTGCTTTCACTAGCTCGACATCAGATTGAGATAGAAAAGAATAGAACAGTTAGTGAAATAAAGAACTATATATCAGAAATGGTCATTGCTGTAAGTGAAAAGGTAATAAAAAAGTCTTTAGACAAAGAGGATCATTTAAGACTTATAGAAGAATCTATTGCTGAAATTACGAGGGAAAAGATATGACATTTAAAAAATTTTATGAGGACTATGAATCATTGCTCAGAACAGTAGTTGAAAAAAGTGAAATTAAAGAAATGGAGTTGATTAAAAAAGAGCCTAAAAAGGTTTTAGTTGAGGTAATGACATCTATTCCCATAGGTGGTGAATTGAAATCAGAAGTAAAAAGAAAATTAAGAGGCTATCTTGGTAGTGAAATTATATTAGACAATATTGTTTCACCACTTATTGATGGAGGTGTAATTGTTAAGATAGGTAACAAAATTTATGATGGTAGCTTAAAGCGGGTTTTAGAAAAAATAAAAGAAAAGATGTCTGAAATTGATCTCTCAGGACAGGATTTATTAAGAAATATAAATTTAGAATCTCTTGTTTCACCAGAAACTACTATTTTTAAGAATATAAAAGATTATGAAGACAAATGATACAGCAAAATTTATAATTGAATTTATAAAAAGAGTGAGATTAGAAAGGAAATTTGAAGAATTAGGAACTATTCTTGAAGTAGGAGATGGTATTGTAAAAGTAGGTGGACTTCCAAATGCCATGTTAGGTGAGATACTGGAATTTCCAGATAATAAATTCGGATTAGCTCTAAACTTAGATAAGAAAGAAATTGGAGCAGTACTTTTGGAGGAAACAGGTCACCTTGAAGCAGGAGATGTTGTTAGATCAACTGGAAAGATACTCCAGGTGCCAGTCGGGGAAGAACTACTTGGAAGAGTAGTTAATTCCCTGGGATTTCATTTGGATGAAAAAGGACCAATAAGAACTTCAAATTTTAGACCTGTTGAGTCAAAAGCACCTGAAATAATTGATAGAATGTCAGTTAATCAACCACTACAAACTGGAATATTATCAATAGATTCTATGATTCCTATAGGGAGGGGACAGAGAGAGCTTATAATTGGAGATAGAGATACTGGAAAAAGTTCTATAGTTTTAGACACCTTGATCAATCAAAGAGAAAAAAATATATATTGCATATATGTTTCCATTGGACAAAAAGCATCATCGGTGGCTGAGATCATTAAAGAACTTCAGGATAATTTAGCTATGGAAAAGACAATAGTTGTTAGTTCTCCAGCATCTGACCCAGTTTCACTTCAATTTCTTGCTCCATATACAGGATGTGCTATGGGGGAATATTTTATGTATAATGGTGAAGATGCTTTAATTATTTATGATGATCTCTCAAAACATGCAGTTGCTTATAGAGAACTTTCACTACTTTTAGGCAAGCCACCAGGAAGGGAAGCATATCCAGGAGATATATTTTATATTCACTCTCGACTTTTAGAAAGAGCAGCAAAACTTTCTGAAGAAAAAGGTGGTGGTTCCTTAACTGCAATTCCAATAGTTGAGACACAGGAAGGGGATGTCACTACTTTCATTCCCACCAATATAATTTCCATATCTGATGGACAAATTTACTTAGATGCTGACCTTTTCTATGAAGGTGTAAGACCTGCTATAGATGTTGGAATATCTGTTTCCAGAGTTGGAGGAAGTGCTCAAATTCCTGCAATGAAAAAGGTTGCTGGTAAATTGAGACTGCATCTAGCACAATATCGAGAGTTAGAAGCTTTCACCCAGTTTGGTGTTGAACTTGATTTAACCACTAAAAAGAGAATTGAGGAAGGAAAGAGATTAGTTGAAATACTAAAGCAAAAACCTTTATCTTTAATTTCAGTTGAAGATCAGGTAGTGATTTTATATGTAGCAGTAAATGGATATTTGGACGATATAGACATTTCTGAAGTAAAAAGTTTTACCAAAAATTTATTAGTTTTTATGAAAGAAAATTTTAATGATATATTTAGAGAGATTAGAGAAGGCGGAGACTTAACTTTTGATTTAGAAACCAAACTGAATGAAGTAATTACTAAGTTTAAATCAACTAATGAAACTGAAAATACTTAAACTTTACCTATAGAAACCGAAGACATTTAAACTTGATTTATAGATATTGAAGATATTTAATCCTGACTTTAGTAAAGAATGGAAAGATTAAAAGATATTGAAAAAAAGATAAAAAGAATAAAAATCACAAAGAGGTTGACCAAAGCATTAAGCTTGGTTGCATTAAATCTTATATATAAAAATCAAAAAAAACTTACAGGTGTAAAGTTATATTCTGATGAAATAGGAAAGATATTTCATATATTAATTAAAAAAATGGAAAATGAGATTTCTCATCCATTCATTAAAACTGATAAAGATGAGAATACTATACTAATATTGATTCTTACTTCAGACAAAGGTTTGTGTGGCAATTATAATGTTTTGATTTTTGAAACTCTAAATGAATTAGTAAAAAAATTAGAAGGTAAAAAGAGAGAATTTTATGCTGTTGGGAAAGAGGGAGTAAAGCATCTAAGGAAAAATCAGATCAATATTTCAAAACATTATTTTAAAGTATCAGAAAATCCAACAGTTGATCATGCAGATGAAATCACTAATGATATAATAGAAGCTTTTTTATATAAAGATATTGATACAGTATATATTTTATATACAAAATTTATCTCATTTGCTTATCAGAAACCAGTCTTCTTTAAAATTTTACCTATAGATAAAAATATTTTTACAGTATTAAAAGATGAAGAAAAAGATTTAGAAAGTGAATATTTAAGGTTTCTTTTGGAACCTTCAGGTGAAAAAATTTTTTCAAACTTTATTAATAAGTATATAAATTCCATAATTTATAAAGTATTAGTTGAGGCTTCATTGTCCGAAAATGCATCAAGGCATATGGCTATGCAAAAAGCTACAAATAATGCTGAAGAAATGGTTAATATATTAGTAAAGAGATTTAAAAGAGCAAGACAAGAAAATATATCAAGAGAGCTTGAGGATATTATTTTAACAAGCCAAGCTCTTAAGAAAATTAGTTATTAATTTAAATTAATAAATCTTTAATAGAGGTTTAGGGATGATTGTTGGAAAGGTAATTAGAGCATCAGGACCAATAGTAGATACACAATTTCCTCCTGGTGCTATACCCGAAATTCATAATGCATTAGTTATCAGTGAAAGGGTAAACTCAACCAAAATAAATATTATGTTAGAAGTACAACGACATATAGGAAATAATGAGGTTAGGACAATAGCTATGTCACCAACTGAAGGTGTAAAAAGAGGAATGCGAGTCATTGACACTAAAAAACCAATTACTGTTCCAGTAGGTAAGGAAACACTGGGTAGAATGTTTAATGTCTTCGGTAAAGTGATAGACAATGGTCCACCAATTCAGACTGAAATGAAATGGCCCATCCATCATAAACCACCAAAACTTAAACATATTAAACCTTCAAAAGAGATATTTGAAACGGGAGTTAAAGTAATAGACTTGCTATGTCCATTTATAAAAGGTGGGAAGATTGGATTTTTTGGCGGGGCGGGTGTTGGTAAAACCGTACTAATTATGGAACTAATTCATAATGTTGCTACTGAACACGGAGGGTTTTCGGTATTTGCAGGGATTGGAGAGAGAGCGAGAGAGGGAAATGAACTATGGTTACAAATGAAAAATTACAATGTTTTAGATAAAACTGTTTTGGTTTTTGGACAGATGAATGAAAGTCCTGGTGCACGGTTTAGAGTGGGATTTACAGCAATCACAATGGCTGAATATTTTCGTGAAGTAGAGAATAAAGATGTACTAATTTTTATGGACAATGTTTTCAGATTTGTCCAAGCTGGTATGGAAGTCTCAACACTACTTGGAAGATTACCTTCAGTTGTTGGATATCAACCAACTTTAGGTACAGATGTGGGAAGGTTGCAAGATAGAATAATATCCACAATAAATGGCTCTATTACCAGTGTCCAGGCAATCTATGTTCCAGCAGATGACTTAACAGATCCTGCTGTAGCTACAATCTTCACACATCTTGATTCAAGCTTAGTTCTTTCAAGAAAGATTGCAGAACTTGGAATATATCCCGCAGTTGATCCCTTACAATCATCATCAAGAATCCTTGACCCCTTGTTTGTGGGAGATGAGCACTGCAATATTGCAAGAAGAGTTCAAGAGGTGCTAAAGAGATATAGAGATCTTCAAGATATCATTCCCATTATCGGATTTGAAGAACTCTCTGATGACGATAAATTAATTGTTAATAGAGCAAGGAAGATTCAAAAATTCTTATCTCAACCCTTCTTTGTAGCCAGTCAATTTACAGGAGTCACTGGAAAATATATTCCAATATCCGAGACTATAAAAGGTTTTAAAAAAATAGTTAATGGAGAGATGGATAAAATACCAGAAGAGAAGTTCTATATGAAAGGTACAATAGAAGATGTTTTAAAATAATAATTATTTTAAATTACTATTTTGTTTTGTGTTTAAATGGCAGAGAGAGAATTAAATTTAAAGATTATAACACCAAAAGGCATAGAACTTGATGATAGGTGTGAGACTGTTACCTTAAGTACAATTGATGGTAAGATAGGGATATTACCAATGCATATTCCCCTAATTACTGTTTTAAAGAAGGGAAGATTAAAGTTTCTTAAAGAAAATAAGGAAATATTTCTTCAAATAGATGGAGGAATTGCTAAGATTAAAGACAATATAGTTACTGTTATTACTCCATCATTTAAAATTTCATCTTAGATAAAAATTAAGAGTTATGGAAAAATATGTAATAGAAGGGAACAAAAAATTAAAAGGAAGAGTCAGATTAAGTGGTGCAAAAAATTCAGCTCTTAAGATAATGGCAGCAGCAATTTTAGGTAATAGCCCATCAGTTATAGAGGATATTCCGCGAATAAAAGATGTAGAGGTAATGATGGAAGTTTTAAAAACATTAGGAGTAAAAGCAGAATTTATTGATAAGAATATAGTTAAAATAGATCCATCATCAATAAGTAATTACAACACTCCATATAAATTGATAAGAAAGATGAGGGCTTCAATTACTATATTGGGTCCATTAATAGCAAAGATGGGAAAAGCAAGAGTTGCTCTACCTGGTGGATGTAACATTGGTACTCGACCCATAGACCTTCACTTAAAGGGTCTTTCAAAATTAGGAGTTAAGATAAGTCAAGAATCTGGTTGTATAGAAGCAACTACACCAAATGGTCTTATGGGTAATTATATTTCTATGGATTTTCCCAGTAGGGGAACAACTGAAAATATACTGATGGCATCAGTACTTGCAAAAGGTAAGACAGTTATTGAGAATGCAGCAAGGGAACCAGAACTTGTGGATTTGGCTAATTTTCTTGTAGCTATGGGAGCAGATATTCAAGGAATAGGAACTGATAGATTGATAATAGAGGGAGTAAAAGAACTAAATGGAATAAGATATAGAATAATAACTGATCCCATTGAAGCTGGCACATTCTTAGTAATGGCAACTGTCACTAAAGGAGAAATATTTATTGAAGGAGCAAAACCCGAGATGATAAGGATGGCTATAAATAAATTTAGGGAATGTGGAGTAAATATTATAGAAAAGGATAACGGTATTTTAGTTTCTATGGATAAAAAACCAGAACCTACTGATATTTCCACTCTACCATTTCCAGGATTCCCAACAGACTTGCAACCATTAGCTACTGTACTTCTATCCTTGTCTTTTGGCGTTAGTATTATAACCGAAAACATATTTGAGAATAGATTTACTTATATTAGTGAATTAAATAGAATGGGAGCTGATATAAGGACAGATGGTCATCATGCAGTTATTAGGGGAGTAGATAAATTAACAGGAGTACCTGTTACAGCTCCAGATTTAAGAGCAGGTGCAGCATTAGTTACAGCAGGTCTTGCTGCTGAAGGAACAACTGAAATATATGATATTTATCATATAGATAGGGGATATGAAAATTTAGAAGATAAATTAACGAAATTGGGAGCAAAAATCTCAAGAGTAAAATTAAACAATATTAAGTAATATTTTTTATTATTTAATAAGAATGGATTAAAATATTTTCAATTAAATAAAGAATTTCAAAATTTTATTAATGAAGAATATAAAAGCTAAAAACAAAAGTGTAAATAAAAAAAGGATACTAAAAACATCAGTTATCTCTCTAATAGTAATTTTAATTGTTATATTATCAGGAGTAGGTATATACATTTATAGAACAATCTATGGTGTTACCGAAACCTGGAAACAAAAGGAACCAGAATCAGAATTGGCACCTGAAATTCCAACAGAGCCTATTAATCTTATTTTAGTTGGAGTAGATGTAGGAGATGGAGAGAGGGAAAGGGAACCACTCGCTGATACAATTATGATTATAAGAATAAATCCGAAAGAAAAAAATGGATTTCTAATCTCAATACCAAGAGATACATATGTAGAAATTCCAGGATTTAGCTCTCAAAAGATAAATGCCGCTTTTGCTCATGGAGGTATAAATCTTCTTATCAAAACAGTAGAAAATTTTTTAAATATTCCTATTCATCATTATGTAGTTTTAGATTTTCAAGGATTCTCAAAAATAGTTGAGGAATTAGGTGGTGTAGATATTTATGTTGATGAGCCATTACATGATGAATTATCAGGAGCAGATTTTTCAGTTGGAGAACATCATATGGATGGAGAGAATGCATTAGCATATGTGAGGTGCAGAAAAACTGCTGGTGGAGATATTACAAGAATTCAAAGGCAACAAAAGTTTTTAAAAGAGATGGCTAAACAACATTTCAATATAAAAACTATACTTAAGGCTGGAAAATTAGCAGAGATATTAGCTCAAAATACTAGATCAAGTCTTGATTTCTCAGAACTCACAAAATATACAACCCAGGCATTAACATTTAAACCAGAAAATTTTCAAGCAGTTGTTATACCTACTGAACCAAAAATGATAGATGATATATCATATCAAGTTCCTTTGGTGGATGAGATAAAAGTTATGATGAAGAATATAAAAGAAGGAAAACCTGCGATGAAATACTCAGCTCAATACGATGATATGGGAGAAACACCATCCATAATGGAGGTTGGTAAAAATTATAAAATAGAAATGAAGATAAAAAATACTGGCTATTTTACATGGCCATGTAAAGAAACAGATAGTATTAATTATGTTTCTATGAGCTATCACTGGATTGATGCAGAAACTGGACAATCAGCTGAAGTACCAGAAAGAGAGAGAAGGAGTGCAATTCATTGGGATGTCGAACCAGGTAAAGAGGTAATAATTGATGTGAATATCTCACCACCTCAAAAACCAGGAAAATATATTCTTCAATATGATATGGTACATGAGGGAGTTACATGGTTTTCAGGGCATTCATTTTCAAGGGGTGGTGTTCCAACCTTAAATATGGAAGTAGAAGTTATCCCTGCTCAATAATGACTCTTTATTATTTTTTGATAATTTTAGCAGGCACACCTGCAGCTAAGCAATTAGCTGGAATGGAATCTAAAACAAGTGAGTGAGCTCCAATAACAGAATTCCCTCCGATTTTAACTGGACCTAAAACAGTAACTCCAGTATATAAAACAACATTATCTCCAATTTCAGGATATCCTGGTTCACCAAGATGAAATATTGAATGACCAATACCACCTAAAGTTACATTATGTAACATAGAGACATTTTCTCCAATCTTTACACCTCTTCCAATAACAACTCCTGATGAATGCCATATTCTACATCCTCCTCCAATTTTCGCACCAGGATCAATATCTGCTCCAGTTAGAAAGTAATTTATTCTGCAAAGAATCTCTGCAATAAATTTTAATTTTTTGAGATAAAGCCATCTATAAAATCTATAAAATACAATAGCTTGAACACCAGGTTTTACTAATAGAATCCTTATAGTCTGTAATAGATTGGGTTTACCTTTTAAAGTTCCTCTATCACTAAAAAGTAGTTCTATATCTCCTCTTAAACCTGTTTTTAATTTCTTATTTCTCATTTTTTTTAAATTTCTTTTTTAGTAGAATTCTATTTATTTTCTATTATATTAAAAAGATCTATTTTTAAATAGATTAAATATTAATTAGTATAATCAAAATCTATCTCTTATTCTTGATATTTGAATTGGCAATAATAAAAATGGGAGAGGGTCTCTTATATCAAAATAAGCATATGTTTTTTTACCTTTATGATGAGAAAACCATTTTCGTAAAGGTAATCTATTTCCCATATGATCACCATTTCTATATCTTAAAAAGTATATAGTATCTCTAGGAATATCCCACCATTTTATTCCATCTACCTGATTTTTAATAGAAAATTTATCACCTATAAGATCTCGATAAGCAATGTAGGGAAGATCAATTCCGGTAAAAGTTGTTAGATAGATATAGTTTGATGCCCTGCAATTTATCTCAATGAGTTTGAATTTTTTATCTCTTGAATCAAGTTTAAATTCTATTTCAGATATTCCATAAAATTTTATTTTCTTAATTAATAGTGAACTTAATTCAACAATTTCTTGAAGATATATACTCTCAAATAGAGTTCCTGTACCAAAATCAGAAGGAAGTTGGTGAATCTTCCTAGCTGTAAGAGATGTCAAAATTTTATGATTCTTATCACTATATGCAGCAATCGTATAAATTTGGTCAATAGTTCCTGGTATTTCTTCCTGAATGATTGTAGTAAAATTATATTTTTTTACATCCTTAAATAAAAATATCAATTCGTCTTTATTTTTAGCTCTAAGAGCCTTTGTTCTATATGTTTTGACAAATTGGTATTCTCTATTTATGTTTTGATTTTCATATTCAAATTTTGCAATTGGTTTAATTATTGCAGGAAATTCAATTTTTTTTGCAATTTTCTTAACTTCTTCAATAGTTTTAGGATAATAAGTTTCTGGTATATAAAGACCAGCATCTATTGCTTTGTTATACATTCTATACTTATCTACACAGCTTAAAAGAACTTCCCAAGAAAGATAATTAGAATAAAAATATTCACTTAACTCCTTTTGATATTTGGTTAATAAAAACATATAATAATCATCCATCATAAATAGTACTGATTTTTTATTCATTTTGGAGCCAATCTCAAGTAAGAAATTAACGAACTTTTTTTCATCTCTTAAAGGGTTAGGACATAATACTCCTTTGCAATATTTTGAGTAAAAGTTCGAAGTCAATCTACTATAATCCAAAGAAATGATAGGTATACCTTTTTGACCTAAACTTCTAATAAATCCCAGACTATTGGTACCTCTTGCTGGAACTACTATAGCCGATATATTAGAATGAAGAAATTTATCTTTTGAGAATTTTTCTCTATACATAATTAATATATTTTTGTACAATTTTTTGAATATTAAATTTATTAACTAGTAAATCAATATTTTTTTGATATTTTGTAATATCTTCTTTTATAAAATTTATCATTTTATCTTTCAAATCTTCTGCATTTTCAGGTTTTACTACTAAACCTACTCTGTATTTTTTAACCAATTTACCCATATCTCCAACATTACTAACAATTACAGGTTTTTTCATTTGAAGCGCATCTGAAAGAACTACAGGTATACTTTCTATTCTTGAGGGTATAATTAAACAGTCACAAACCCTTAGATATTTTACTGCTGTTTCTGGATTAGCATATCCATTTACATTTATAAAATCTTTAAGATTATATTTGTCAATTTTTTCATGAATTAATTTTTCAAGTGACCCACCACCGAATACATGTAACTTTATCTCTTTTATTTCTTTAGATAACAGATTGGTTGCATCTATTAAAATGTCTATACCTTTTTCCTTCTCCCATCTTCCAATAAATAAAAAATTGGTCTTTTCTTCATCAACTGATGCTTTACCTTTAAGATTAATTGGAAGAGTTCTACAAGTAGGAAGAAATTTAGTTTTTTTTCCACATATTTTTTCTACACATTTGGCAAACTCAATTCCATCAGCAAACCTGTTTTCAGCATTTATAAGAATTTTTTTTACTAATCTCTCTCCAAAAGGGTATTTACTCCTGTTCCAAATATCAGAGCCTAAAGCCCAGACATCATATGGAATTCCTGTGAATTTTTTAATAAAATATGTAAATAGACCACTTGGTATAGTCCACATGGCAAGACATCTATCTATCTTTCTATTTTTAACA
>JAHJRV010000105.1 GCA_018830725.1 Actinomycetota bacterium
AAAGAGCAATTGATGTGTTTAAAGATAAAAAGAGGTGGGGTAGAATTGTCAGAAGGGCAATGGAACAGGATTTTTCGTGGAATAAATCAGCTAAAGAATATGTTAAACTATATAATGAATCAATATTATCAAAATAAATTATGGTGGATTTTATGCAGGATAATTCTAAAAAGTTAAAAGAAATTCCTATAGAGGATGAATACATTTATGCCTTAAGCCAGATAGGTCAGATTGCGACATCCAGGTTAGACTTAAATAAAAGACTTGAGCAGATTGTAAAGCTGACAAAAGGGCTGCTTAAAGTAGATGTGTGCTCTATATTTCTATACAATGAGCAAACAGAAAAACTGATTTTGGAAGCAACTGATGGTCTTGACCCTAATTCAATCATGAAAGTTAAATTAGATATAGGTGAAGGAGTAACTGGGACATGTGCAGAAATAAGAAAACCACTGATGATACCAGAAGTTAAAAAGCATCCTAAATTTAAATATTTTCCTGAGACAAAGGAGGAGATATTTACTTCTCATCTATCTATACCTCTTATAAGCTTTGACAAGCTAATAGGTGTAATGAATGTTAATACAATAAAACTATACCATTTTACTGACAGAGAAGTTAAAATACTTCAAACAATAGCAAGTTATATTTCTGGAGCTATAAGTGATGCTCAAATTTATAATAGAGCTCTCCGCAGGGTGAAAGAACTCTCAACGATTGAGGAGATATCCACTGCCTTATCATCAACTATGGAACTTCAAGAACTTTTAGATTTAATTCTTAAAATAAGTTCTGAAATAGTGAGATGTGAAGGTGGAATAATTCGTCTTTTAGATTCAGATTCCAATATTTTAATAAGAAAAGCTAGTTTAGGGATGCCTTATGAGAGCAAGATAATTCCTGATTTAAAGTTAGGAGAAGGAATTGCAGGCTGGGTTGCGAAAGAAAGGCAATCAGTCATTACTAACGATGTTATTGGTGATGAAAGATTTATTCATCCACCCGAGTCAATGGTAAAGACAGAAATCTGCACACTAATTCTAATCAAAGATGAAGTAATAGGAACTATCAGCCTTTATAATAAACTTACAACTCCAATTTCTCCAGAGGGTACTTTTGATGAAGAGGATTTACGTCTTTTAATAATTCTGGCAAATAAAGCAGCTTTAGCAATTGATAATGCTCAACTATATTATGAGTTAAAGTCGAAAGTAGAAGAGCTTTCTCTACTGTTTCAGGTAAGTGATAAATTAAGTTCTACAATAGATTTTGAAAAGGTTTTAGATAGTTATTTAGACCTTAATGCAAAATTACTTCACGCAGATAAATGCTCTGTAAAACTCATAGATGCGACTGGAAGGATGTTTGAGACAGTTAGATATATAGGACTCAGTGATGATTATGTTAAAAGCAGATCAGAACAGATAAAAGATGATGGCACAAATTGGGTAATAACTGAAGGTGAATCACTTTTACTACCTGATATAACTAAAGATGATAGAGTTTATAATATACCCTCAATGGTTAAGGAAGGAATTAAATCACTACTTTCAATTCCAATGAAATATCAGGATAGAGTTATAGGTGTATTAAATGTATATAAGAGTAAAAATGAACCAACATTCACTGATGATGAGGTTAAACTTCTAACAATATCTGCAAATCAGGCAGCTATATCCATAGAAAATGCTCGACTTTTCAAAGATACTCAAAATCTGGCTAAAATAAACCAGGACAGGTTAAGAGAAATCTCAATTCTATACGAGATTATGAGAGCTTCAAGTTCAACATTAGAATTAGATGATGTTCTGAAAGTGATATTAACTGGTCTTACATTTGGTGATGGCTTTGGTTTTAATAGAGCATTTCTTTTACTAACTGATGAGAAAAATGAATTTTTAGAGGGGAAAACCGCAGTAGGTCCATCAAGTTATGAAGAAGCCTGGAAGATATGGCAACAGGTTTCAGAAGAAGAACTATCTTTAAAAGATATACTTTATAGAAAAAAGGGTGATGAGGAATATTTAACTGAATTAACAAAAAGAATTAAAGCAGTTAAGATACTAATTAATGATAAAAAATTAGTAGGAAGAGCATTTTTAGAGAAAAAACCTTTTAATATAAAGATTGCTATTAAAGAATTTCCCATTGAAAATGAGATAGGTGAGTTATTGGACTGGGAGGATTTTGCGATAGTTCCTCTTCTGTCAAGAGATAAAGCAGTAGGGGTAGTTATTGTAGATAATCATTTCAATAAAAGACCCATCGCAGTTGAGGATATTAATTTTTTAGTTATGTTTGCTAATCAGGCAGGATTGGCTATTGATAATGCAACTGTGCATAAAAAATTGAAAGAAAGTATAAGTTCAATGGAGATGGCTAATATAAAACTGCAGGAGCTAAAGAACTATAGTGAAAATATAGTTGAAAGTATAACATCAGCAATATCTGTTATAGATAAAAATACGATTATAAGTAGCTGTAACTCGAGTTTTGAAAGTTTCATCGGTTTATCCAAAAAGGAAATTATTGGAAGAAGCCTCTTGAAACTTCCCTTAAAAATAGAAGAGTTTGACCTAACGGGTATAATTGAAGAGACTTCTACAAAGGGAGAACCTCAGGAACTTTCTAAAGTTCATTGTTTAGCAAACAATGAAGAAGTTATTGCAGATATTAGTATTTATCCGTTTAAGGATTCTCTAAAGAATGTTATTGGAGTTGTGTTATCTATACAGGATGTAACAGATATAGTGAAGTTAGAGAAAAGAGTTAAGGATTCTGAACAATTAGCAATGCTGGGTGAACTTTCAGCTGGAGTTGCTCACGAAATAAGAAATCCACTTGTTTCAATTGGCGGGTTTGTTAGAAGGCTTCAGAAAAAGCACAAAGATGATGAAACAGATAGAGAATATACATCAATTATTATTAAAGAAGTAAAGAGATTAGAAAATATAGTAGGCGAAGTATTGGATATAGCAAGCCCCAAGAAACAGAAATATGATTTAGTAGACTTAAATAAAATAATTTTGGATATTACGAATATTCTCAAAACAAGTTGTAGAGATAAAGAGATTAAAGTAGAACAAAAATTAATGGAATCTCTTCCAACTGTATTTGGCTCATCATCACAGTTAAAACAGGTATTCTTCAACTTATTTCAGAATGCAATTGAAGCATCACCAGTTGGGGGGATAATAAAAATTGAAACAGGACACAGGGGTAATGAAGATTTTGTGATGATAAATAATAGAGGTAAAACAATACCGCCATATATAAAGGAAAAAATGTTTATGCCATTTTTTACTACCAAAATCAAAGGAACTGGACTGGGTCTTTCTGTTTCAAGCAGAATTATAGAACTACATCATGGAAGAATTGAGTTAAAAAGTTCAGAAGAAGAGGGCACAACATTTACAGTATTTTTACCAAAAAGTGCAGTGAAGATAAAAGGTTTGTAACCTATCCTAACTTCTAGCAATGAGACTTCATTGCAAATATTTTAAAAATAAAAAAATATTTAATATGTAAAAGTTATAAAAAAGGATGAATTATGAAAAAGATATTAATTGTTGAGGACGAAGAGAATCAAAGACTGTTATATAAAACTGAATTAGAAGAGGAGGGATATATAGTATATGTAGCTGAAAATGGAGTGGAGGGATTAAAGAAATTTGAATTAGAACGTCCAGATCTGGTTACTATAGATATAAAGATGCCAGATATGGATGGGATGGAATTACTACAGAGAATGAGAGAGATAGATAAAGACATACCAATAATAATGCTTACTGCTTATGGGGAATACTCTCAAAATTTCACTACATGGGCTGCTGATAAGTATGTTGTAAAATCATCGGATTTAACTAAAGTAAAACAGGAAATAAAGAGTCTTTTAGAAAAAGAATAAAAAAATATTAAAGATTTGGGCATAATTTCTCGATTAATTATCCTCTCCCTTGGTGGGAGAGGGAAAGGGAGAGGGGGAATTTAAAATGTCTTCGAAACCATGCCACAAATCTATAAAAAGAATTAAATATAAAAAATAAATTCTATTTAGAGAAAAGGATGGTGAGTAGTTAGTTGCCTCAATTACGTCAAGACATTGTTACAGGTAAATGGGTTATTATAGCTACCGAAAGAGCACGTCGCCCTCGTTCATTCTCAGAAACAAAACGAATTGTTTCAAAAAAAAAGACAATATGTCCATTTTGTTATGGGAATGAATATATGACTCCTCTTGAAGTTTTGGCTTTTAGAGATAATGGTGAACCAAATAGTTCTGGATGGAAAGTAAGGGTAGTTCCGAATAAATTTCCAGCACTTATACCTGAGGGTAAACCAGAACTTATTAAAAATGGAATATATTTTACTATGAATGGAGTTGGAGCTCATGAGGTAATAATCCACTCACCAAACCATGATTTATTACTACCTTTAATGAATGAGAAACAGATTGAATTAGTATTAAAATCATATTTAATAAGATATAAAGAGCTATCTGAAGACCCAAATTTAAAATTTATTCATATAATAGTAAATCATGGAAAAGAAGCAGGGGCATCTTTAGATCACCCCCACTCACAGCTTTTTGGATTACCAATTGTGCCAAACTTCGTATTAGATGAGCTAGATGGGTTAAAGAGATATTTTGATAAATTTAAAAAATGTGTTTTTTGTGAAATTATAAAGAAAGAATTACAAGATGGTAAAAGAATAATAGAAGAGACTGATAAGTTTATTGCGTTCGAACCTTTTGCTTCAAAACTTCCATTTGAAACCTGGATAATTCCCAAAGAACATATGGAAAGTTTCTCAGATATGGGTGAAAATGATTTAGTTGATTGTTCTAAAATATTAAGAAATACAATGAAAAAAATCTATGATGGATTGAACGATCCACCTTTAAACTATTGGCTTCATAGTGCACCTCTTCGTAATAATCATAAACATTACCACTGGCATTTTGAGATTATTCCTAAACTTACAACAACTGGTGGTTTCGAGCTTGGAACAGGAACTATAATTAACACAACCCTTCCAGAAGAGTGCGCCAAATATTTAAAAAATTTTAATAAATAACAGAAGTAAACAGTTCTGTATTATTATGATCTATTCTTATCATCCTGAACCATTTGAGATTGTGATTTATATTATAAGATTAAATCATCTATGAGAAACAGATTGTATTAATTAAAATTACCTTTTTTATTATAATAATCATATAATTTTATTTGGAGGTGAGTTTATGGTGAAATATATTGTTGATATTTTATTGGTAATTTTTGGTTATATCTCAGGATCATTTCCACCAGCTTATATTATAGTTAAATTGTTTAAGAATAAAGATATTAGAGATATTGGAAGTGGTAATGTTGGGACGATGAATGTTTTAAGGAATGTTGATCTCAAACTTGGCATTATAACAGGTATTTTAGATATTGCAAAAGGCTTTATTCCTACTTATTTGGCAATGAGATATTCCTCAATTAAATGGATTCCTATTTTAGTAGCAGTAGCTTCAGTTGCTGGTCATAATTGGTCAATATTTTTGAAGCTTACAGGTGGAAAGGGGGTAGCTACAAATGTTGGTGCCTTATTAGCTCTTATTCTTAATGCTAATCTCAATCCCAATCTTAATCCATTGGTTCTTATTCCCTCAATAATTGGATTTATATTAACACTTATATTTTTTAAAGATTTCTATATTGGAGCCATGGTAGCTTATATTATAGGACCTTTTTCTTTTTTATATTTTAGAAAATCCTTTTTAGAAGCAACATTAGTTTTAATTTTGGCAATTATTGTAATTTATAAAATACGTTTTGATCTTAAAAGGTCCTTTGAAAAAAGAAAAAAGGTTTCAACATAAAAAATTAGTAATCACAGGATAAATTGAGAAAAAATAAAAAATACCAGCAATAAAAATTTTAGTTTTTTAATCCTTAATCTTAAAATTCTGAATAAGAAAAAATGATGATTGAAAAAACTGATCTTGTGAATAAGGTAAAAGAAACAATAGATGAATATAATATGCTAATTAGTGGTGATAAGGTTTTAGTTTCAATTTCTGCAGGGCCTGACTCTATGGCTTTACTACATATCCTTTTAAAATTAAAAGATATTTATGATATTAATTTACACCTTTTTCACCTTGACCATCTAACAAGAGAGGGTAAATCTTCAATTGATGCAAAATTTGTTAAGGAATTATCAGAAAAATTGGGAATTAACTTAACTTTATATGTAAAATCAGCTGAAAAATATGCGAAGGAAAAAGGATTATCATTTGAAACTGGCGCAAGGGAGCTAAGGTTGAATCTAATTCAGAAAGTTGCTAATCAAGAGAAGATCACAAAAATAGCGACAGGTCATAACGCAAATGATTTAGCTGAAACTATACTTATGAGATTAATGAGAGGAACAGGTACAAAAGGTATGATAGGAATTTCACCCACTCAGGGGAAATTTATTAGACCGCTTATATATATATTCAGAGATGAAATAGAGAAATTCTGTTACGAAAATAAAATTAATTATAGAGTAGATCAAACAAATCTTGAAAGTTATTACTTCAGAAACGCTATAAGAAACAGATTGATTCCCCTAATGAGGGAGATCAGTAAAAAAGATTTTTTAAAGAATTTGATAAATTTTTCAAAGATCTATTTAGAGGAGGATAGATTTTTAAATAGCTTAACCAAAAAGATCTATTATAAAATATCAAAAAGAAAAAATAATGATGTTTATATTCCAATAATTGAACTTAAAAATCTACCACCTGCATTAAATAGGAGACTACTGAGGTTAGCTATAGAGGAGAAAAAAGGTGAACTTTTGGATATTTCATTTAATGCGGTTGAGGATATAATAGATTCTTTAAAAAACGAAACGGAGTTTTTTGAGTTTAATCTACCGAAATTTATGAAGGTTGTTAAAGATAAAGAAAATTTGGTTATTAAAAAAATCGAAAAACAAAAAATCTTTTTTAAAAAAGAGATTCCTATGGAGGGAACCTGTATTTTAGAAACCTTAAACTTAGTGATTGAAACAAAGATTGTAGATGGAAAAGATGCTAAAATTAAAGATGACAAAACGACTGCTTATTTGGATTATGAAAGTATAATTCCAAAACTTTATGTAAGACCGTGGGAATTTGGTGACAGATTTATACCTCTTGGATTAGATAAAGGAAAAAAACTCCAAGATTTCTTTGTAGATGAGAAAATTGCTCGGGAGAAGAGAAAAACAATACCTATTTTAGTTGATAGTGAGAAAATTGTATGGATTGTTGGTTACAGAATAGATGAAAGAGTAAAAGTAAAGCCAGAGACAAGGAAGGTTTTAATTATTAATGTAAAAGAATTAAACTAAATTATTCTCAATATTTTATTTTATTTTACTAACATCACTATTTAAAGGAGGGTTTGTGAAAAAGGGGATTAATAAGATGGACGAAAAAGTTGGTAAAGTTCTTATAAGTAAAGAACAAATAGAAAAGAGAGTCAAGGAGCTTGCAAAGCAGATATCTCAGGATTATGAAGGAAAAGACCTCGTATGTGTAATAATTTTAAGAGGAGCCTTCATGTTTGTGACTGACTTGGCTAAAGAAATCTCTATACCTGCAAAATTCGACTTTATGGCTACAAGCAGTTATGGAGACAGTACCACAAGCTCGGGAGTTGTTAGAATCTATAAAGATTTAGATATGAATATAGAGGGAAAGGATGTATTAATTATTGAAGATATAGTTGATACGGGGAGGACGATTAGTTATTTAGTTAAGAATCTTAAAACTCGAAATCCTAAATCCTTAGAAGTTTGTACGTTAATTAATAAACCTGCAAATAGAGTTGTTAATGTCAAAATAAAGTATGTGGGATTTGTAATACCACCAGAATTTGTTATAGGTTATGGCCTTGATTTTGCAGAGGATTATAGACACATAACAGAAGTAAGGGTATTTAAAGAAGATTGATATTAGAGAGGTATGTGAAATAAGAGAATATTCACCTAATAAAATCCTCCCATTATTTAAGAGAATAGAAAAAAAGAATAGATTATGGTAACATATTCTTAAAGATAGAGTTTGAATTAAAGAGCGGACTGGGTTTTACCCAGTTTTAAATTTATATTAGGAGATACAATTGAGAAAGTCATTTAAAAACATATTTTTTATATTATTGCTAATAGCTAGTTTGATATTTTTACTCAAAAATCCCATTGAAGAGTTGACTAAACAAGATATTACTCATTATTCCCTGAGTATGTTTGAATCAAAAGTGAAGTCAGGTGAGGTGCAGGAAGTATTGATTATGGATAAAAGCCAGACTATTAATGGGATCTTAAAGAATGGGACAAAATTTACGCTAACTTTTCCATCGAATTATCAAATTACTGAGACTCTGATAGAAAATGATGTAAAGGTGGAGATTGATGCCGAAAATCCTTCACAATGGCTTGGCTGGATTATTAATTTTCTCCCAGTTGCATTAATGATAGGCATAATGTTGTTTTTTTTAAGTCAGATACAAGGAAGTGGAAGCAAGATTTTGGCATTTGGCAAAAGTAAAGCAAAATTAGTAGCGAAAGACCAACCGGGGATTACCTTCAAAGATGTAGGGGGATTGTATGAAACCTTAGAGGAGTTAAAGGAAATTGCAGAATTTTTGGAAAATCCAGCAAAGTTTCATGCTTTAGGAGCAAAAATACCTAAGGGTGTACTTTTATATGGACCTCCTGGATCAGGAAAAACATTACTAGCAAGAGCTGTTGCTGGTGAAGCTAAGGTTCCCTTCTTCCAAATAAGTGGTTCAGAATTTGTAGAACTATTTGTAGGTGTTGGTGCATCAAGGGTTAGAGATCTATTTGACCAGGCAAAAGCTAATGAACCATGTATAGTCTTTATTGATGAGATAGATGCAGTTGGTAGGCATAGAGGAGCAGGAATTGGTGGAGGTCATGATGAGAGAGAACAAACATTAAATCAACTTTTGGTAGAGATGGATGGATTTAATATAAATGACTCAATAATAGTTATGGCTGCAACAAATAGACCTGATATTTTAGACCAAGCACTTCTAAGAACAGGTAGGTTTGATAGGCGGATTGTGGTAAACATTCCTGATATCAAGGAAAGGGAAGACATATTAAGGATACACATGAAGGGGAAACCAGCAGCTGATGATGTTAATATTAGTGTTATAGCCAGACAGACTCCAGGATTCACTGGTGCAGATCTAGAAAATTTACTTAATGAAGCCGCACTATTAACTGCAAGATATAACAAAAGGAATATAACGATGAAGGAAGTTCAGCAGTCAATAGAGAGAATAATAGCAGGACCAGAGAAAAAGAGCAGGATTATTAGTGATGAGGAGAAAAAGATAATAGCTTATCATGAAGCAGGTCATGCTCTTGTTGCTTGCTATTTACCTCATGCTGACCCCATTCACAAAATATCTGTAATATCAAGGGGTATGTCTTTGGGATATACAATAACACTACCTGAACAGGATAGGTATTTAATCTCTCGATCAGAATTAACAGATAATTTAACTCAACTTCTTGGAGGAAGGGCATCAGAGGAAATTGTTTTTAATGAAATTACAACTGGAGCACAAAATGATCTTGAAAAATCTACAAAGATAGCAAGACAAATGGTGTGTGAATTTGGAATGAGTGATAAAATCGGTCCACTAACACTTGGAGATAAACAGGGTGCTATTTTCTTGGGTAGAGATTTTTCAGCTCATCCTGATTATAGTGAACAGGTTGCTTATGAGATAGATAAAGAAATTAGAAAGTTAGTAGATGATGCTTATAATAAAGCAAGGGATATTTTAAATACTCATAGAAATAAATTAGATTTAATTGCGCAGAATCTTATAGAAAAAGAGACATTAAACAAGGAAGAAATTGAAGAACTCTTAAAGGATGAAAAAGAAAAAGTAGAAGAAATTGAAACTAAAGCTGAATTTGAAAAAGATATTAAAAAGGATACTATAAAAAGAGAAACTATTAAAAGAAAGAAACCACTAATAACTCCTAAACCAGTCTTGGAAGGAAAATAGCTTTTTATTAACCACTCTATAACATCTTTTAAACTTTTCATTAATCTAAGGAGTATAAGAATGGGAAGAATTACAGTTATTGGAAGTTTAAACATGGATTTAGTTGCAACTTCAAAATATATGCCAAAGATTGGTGAAACAGTAATAGGATATGATTTCAAGCAATTTCCAGGTGGAAAAGGTGCAAATCAAGCAGTTGCTATGGCGAGGCTTGGTGGTAAAGTGAATATGATAGGAAAAGTTGGATTTGATAGCTTTGGAGATATACTTATAAATTCTCTGAAAAAAAATGGAGTAAATGTAGAAAATATAAAGAAAGAAAAAAATTGTTCTACAGGAGTGGCTTTAATAATTGTGGATGAGCAGGCAAATAATTCGATAGTAGTTATTTCAGGAGCGAATTATAAAATTACAAAAAAAGATATTGATGAAATATTGGATGTTATTAAAGATTCAAAAATAGTTGTAATTCAATTAGAAGTACCTTTAGAAGTAGTAAGACATTCACTCATTAAATCAAAAGAATTAGGAAAATATACGATACTTAATCCTGCCCCTGCAGAGGAATTGGATGATGAGATTATAAAAAATATTGATTTGCTAATTCCCAATGAGACAGAAGTTGAAATATTAGGAGGAATTGAAATAAAAAGTGAAAAAGATATTGTATCTGCTTCCAGAAAGCTTATAAAAAGGGGAGTAAAAAAAATAATTGTTACTTTAGGAGAAAAAGGAAGTATATATATTACTGAAAAAGAAGTGAGAAAGTTTGATGCTTATAAGGCTAATGCTGTGGACACAACGGCAGCTGGAGATGCTTATATTGGTGCAATTGCTGTTGCATTAGCAAATGATGAAGATATAGATATAGCAATCGATATGGCTTCAAAAGTTGGAGCACTTACTGTTACAAAAGAAGGAGCACAGAGCTCACTCCCTTATTTAGATGATGTCATAAATTTTAAGAAAGAAAATCTATAAAAAATTGAATTTAATCAGTTCTAAAAAGATAGAATTGTAGAAGAATTTTTAGAATTGAAGTTATTATAGAAATATTAAAAGAATTTAATAAAAATTAATTTCAATATTCTTGCATAGGTTTACCCTGTACCTTCTGAGCCAATCTTTTGAGAATTTTATCAGACTGCTTATACAACTCCTCAAGATTAATATTTAAAAGTTTTCCATTCCTTACTACTATTTTTCCATCAACAATAACTGTATCGATATTCTTTTCACTTAAAGAATAGAGAATATTTGCAAAGATATTATTCTCGGGATGCATATTGGGAGTATTAGGATTAATCAGTACAAGATCAGCAATACTTCCCTTCTCTATTACACCGTAATTTTTAATTCCAAGAACTTCACCGCCCCTTGTAAGAAGTGGAAGAATTTCATGAATTTTTGCAATCTCTGGGTCTTTCATAGAAGATTTTGCAAGAAGAGCAGCATCCCTTGCCACTTCAAATATATTCATAGTATTGTTAGAGCAAGGTCCATCAGTACCGAGGCCACAGGATATTCCGAATTCGAGTACTCTTGGAAGAAAATTATGTATATCACCAAATTTCATATATGTTTTTGCACAATGAGCAATTCCGCTCCTACTTTGCTTTATTAATTTTAGATCCTTATCTGTAGCATAATATGCATGTGCTAAAATAGTACCTTCTCTCAAAATTCCTGTATTTTTAAGAATTTCAACTGGGGTCATTTTTCTCTCTTTTAAACTTCTGATAACTTGGTTTTCCTCTTCAGAAACATGTATATGCATCTTTAGGTTAAGCTCCTGTGCTTTAGCTGCTACATTTTTAAGGAAACTATCAGGACATATGTATGGAGAGTGAGGTCCAAGTGAAACATGAAGACGGGAATTTTTATCTCTATAATCTTCTGTAAATTTTAAAGCTTTGTTAAACTCATCTTCCCAATCATCTCCTACACCAAAAACAGCCCAGCTTAAATCAGCCCTTATTCCGATTTCCTCATAAGCTTGATATGCCTTATCCATATAAAAATAATGATCTGCAACAAAGGTAACTCCAGAGAGAAGCATTTCAGCAGAACCAATTAATGTACCTATATAAACATCCTCTGGAGTTAGATTCTTTTCATAGATCCATATATACTTATTAAACCAATCATTAATATTTACATCCTCTGCAGCTCCTCGCAATAAAGTCATAGCTGTATGAGCATGTGCATTAACCATACCAGGTATAAGGTAAAATCTACTTCCATCAATAACCTCACCGGGTCCTACTAAATTCTTCCCAATTTTTTCTATTTTATTTCCTTCTATTAAAATATCAGTATTTTTTCTTATTGAAAGGTCATAAAATGAAAGTATTGTTGTATTTTTAATAATCATCTCTGGTCCAGCTTTTTAATAGTATTCATTATTAATTTTTTGAAAGCAAGAGAATTAACCTCAAAGGCGACATCCACATTTGGTTCTTTTCCTGTTATATTATAAACATCTACAACTGTTCGACCCCTTGTATATTTACCTTCTGTTTCAATAGTCACATTTAAGTACTTGGTTTTAATTGTATCCGGCATTATTATATAGGAAACAGCCAGCGCATCATGAAGTGGAGCACCACCTATGCCAAAAAAATCTTTATTTGCCTGAGCAAAAAATTTTAGAAGGGGTGCAATTACTCTAGATACTCTTCCCTGTAAATTATTCAACTCCTCAATATCCTTAAATGTTAAGATCGCTTTATTTGTTACATCAAGACCAACCATAGTTATTGGTATCCCGGATTCAAATACAATTTTTGCTGCCTCAGGATCAACATAAATATTAAATTCTGATGCTGGGGTTATATTTGAATCATAGACTGCTCCTCCCATTAGTATAATTCTATCGATATTATCTTTTATCAAGGGTTCCTTCAATAGGGCAATTGCTATGTTGGTCAGTGGTCCGGTGGGAACGATGGTTACTTTTTCATCGGATTCCTTTACTGATTTTATAATAAAATCTACAGCATGAATGTCAAGAGTTTTAACCCTTTCTAAGAGTTTGATATCTGGCTCTGGTAGATATGCACCATCTAAGCCTGACACTCCATGGATTCTTGGAGCAACAGTAAGTTTTCTAAAAATTGGCTTATCAAATCCTCTGGCAACTGGTATATCAATTCTATTGATAAGAGTTAGAACTTTTAAAGTATTTATAAAGGTCTTATCACCTGTCTGATTACCTGCTACTGTTGTAATTCCCATTAAATCTATTTCATCGGAAGAACACGCAAGTATAATTGCTACCATGTCATCATGACCTGGGTCACAATCCAATATTATTTTTTTCATACAGCCCCCTTGGCTTTTGTAGGTTTCCTCGCCTTTTTTCTACGTGCTTGAACTGAATAAACAGCCAATACGATTACTGTAACCAGGTAAGGGATAAGTGAGACAAATTCAGATGGAATCTGTAATGATGCAATATAAATAGCCAAAGCATTAACTGTGCCAAAGAGTAATGAAGCAAGAAATGTACCTATAGGGAGATATCCACCAAGAGTAGTAATAGCAATTGCAATAAATCCCCGACCTGAAGTCATATCCCGAGCAAACCAAGATACATAACCCATCGCAAGATAGAGCCCTCCAAAAGCGCCAAAAAATCCAGAAAGTAACAGTGCATATAGTTTTATTCTGTTTACGTTAATACCAACAGACTCAGCAGCATCCGGATTCTGCCCCACTGCTCTTATTCTTAATCCGAGGGGAGTTTTAAATATTATTATGTGGTAAAGTGCTACAGCTAAAAGTGCACCATAAGTAAGAATATTGTGACCACTTAAAATTTCTCCTAAAATTGGAATTGATTTAATAACAGGTATATGAATATCAGGAAATACCAAACTTCTAAGGGAACTTGTGGTTCCTTTATCATGAGCAAATATAAAGGTAAAAAAGATTGTAATTCCTGAGGCAAACATATTTAAAGCGATTGCAGCCAGAATTATGTCTGCTTTTAGTTTCAGGTGAAAATAACCCAGTATAGCTGCCAGAATTATACCTGCAATCAATCCAGCAAACAGAGCAATAATTAAACTTCCCGTAAATGCACTTACCACAACTCCTGTAAAAGCAGATACAAGCATAATTCCTTCAAGAGCTATATTAATAGAACCTGCCATCTCAGATATTGCTACTCCAAGAGCAGCAAAGAGAAGAGGTGTCATAACCCTGAGTATAGCAAAACCAAATTCCGGTGAGAAAATGCTCCTAAGAAGTGGGTTCATAAGCAACCCCCTTCTTTGCAGCTTCTCGAACTGTAATTCTGTATTTCCATTGACTTAAGAAAGCCTCCGCTGTTATAAGAAGGATAATAATTGACTGAATAACTTCAATAATTTCTGATGGTATATCGGACAGGAGATTCAAAACCTGACCCCCGATACTGAGATAGGAAAGAAATAGCGAAGCAACTATTATTAATAGTGGATGATTTCTTCCAATAATAGCTACAACTATTCCATCCCAGCCATAACCAGGACTTAACTGCCAGTTGAATCTTCTGTGTATGCCCATAACCTCTGTCATTCCACCTAAACCTGCTATAAAACCAGAGATAACCTGGGATAGAATAATAATCTTAAATACATTTATCCCTCCGAATTGTGCGAATCTCAGATTAAATCCTGTGGTACGAATCTCATATCCTAAAGTAGTATGGTAAAGGAAGTAGTAGACAAGAAATGCAAAGGTTAATGAGAGAATAATCCCCCAGTGTATTCGGGTTCCACCAATAAATTGATTAAGCCAGGCAGTTTCAGGCAGTTTATAAGAAACAAGGTAACCGGCACCCTTATCTCTGAAGTGATGGTTTATCAAGTATAACCCTAGAAAATATGCAACATAATTCAACATGAGAGAAGATATAAGTTCACTTGCCTCCCATTTTGCTTTTAAAATACCTGGAATAAACGACCAGCATGCTCCAACAATACCTGCAACAAGTAGTGTGAGAGGGATGTGAATAAAGATTGGCAGATGTGTGGAAACAGCGAATGCAGTACCAACTGATGCACCTATAAAAAGCGCACCTTCAGCACCAATATTGAATTGTCCTGCCTGGAATGCAACTGCAATTGCCAGACCACAGAAGATTACAGGAGAAGCAGATTCAATTATATTTGCAACTCTGCTTTTTGAAAGAAAAGGTCCGAGCAAAAAAGTACGTAAAGTGAGTCCAGGAGTTTCGCTCATTACATATATTATAAAAACACTAATAGTAATCCCTATTACTACAGTGATTATAGTTCTTATAAGATTGAAATATTTAAGAATGAATTTATCCAACTGTAACCTCCTGTTTTTTTACTCCAAGCATATATGGTCCAAGTTCCTTTCCTGAAATTTTTGGCACATCAGTAAATTCAGCTACAATTTCACCATTGTAAATAACAACAATTCTAGTTGATAGCTTTAATATTTCATCAAGATCGGCAGAAATAAGGAAAATCGCTTTTCCCGCATCTCGTGTATTTTTTAACAGGTTATGAACATGTTCTTCGGAACCAACATCTATCCCTCGAGTGGGTTGAGCAGCAATTACAATCTCATGTTCAGATGAGAGTTCTCTGGCTACAACTACCTTTTGAATATTTCCCCCTGAGAGTGAAGAAACAGTTGTTTTTGAAGACAGAGTTAGAATCTCAAACTGTTCAATGAGTTTTCTACTATGATTTGTAATATATTTCCATATGAGTCTAAATATCTTTGAAAAGGGGGATTTATAATATCTATCAACAATGAAATTTTCTTCTAAGCTTGTTTTGTCAGCTACACCATAACCCATTCTATCTTCAGGAATATGAGCTATCCCTCTTTCACGTATTGCTCTTGGTGATAATCCTTTAACACTTTCCCCCTTTATATAAATATTACCTTCTGAAGCTTTAAGAAGTCCTGTTATTATTTTTATAAGTTCAGACTGTCCATTTCCTTCAACGCCAGCTAATCCAAGAATTTCACTCTCTCTGATATCAAATGATACGTTATTCAGAAGTTTAACATTCTCATCATTTATATAAGAGATGTTTTGGACAGAGAGAAGAGGTTTGCCCATTTTTTCAGGTGGAGAAATTCTTTCAAAGCTAATATCTCTTCCAACCATGAGGTAAGCAATATCATGCTCGGTGAGTTCACTTGCTTCTTTTGTAGTAACAATCTTAGCATCACTCATTACAGTTATTCGGTCTGCAATTTGCTTTACCTCTTTTAGTTTATGTGAAATGAAAATAATGGTTTTTCCATGATTTTTTAAATCCTTTAGTGTGTTAAACAAAACATCAATTTCCTGAGGGGTAAGAAAAGTTGTAGGCTCATCAAGTATTAAGAGTTCAGCATTTCGAAACAGTGCCTTTAATATCTCTACTCTTTGTCTGATGCCAATTGGTAGGTCTTTTATTTTTTTATCTATTGGGATATTAAAACCATAATCCTGTGATACCTTTTTGGTAACCTCGAAAGCTTTATCTATGTTAAGAAAAATCTTTCCTCTTAAAGGTTCTATTCCGAGTATCATATTTTCTGCTACAGTTAGATCTGGTGCCAGCATCAGATGTTGATGAACCATTCCTATACCTATTTCTATTGCATCATGAGGACTTTTTAAATTAATTTTTTCTCCTTTATAAAAGACTTCACCTTCCTGAGGCTGGGTAATACCAAAGATGACTTTCATAAGTGTAGTTTTTCCTGCTCCATTTTCACCAACAATTGCATGAATTGTATTTTTTTCAATGTCTACACTTACATCCTTATTTGCAATAACACCATTGGGGTAGATTTTTAAAATGTCTTTAACTTCAAGAATTTTTTCCATAGTTTTAAAAATGAAAAGTTTGAGGGACTCTGATTAGAGTCCCTCAGGTATGAATTTACCCACCAAAAACCGTATCTACTATAATTTCTCCACTTAAAATCTTATCTTCAAGTTCTTTTATCTTAGTCCTGAACTCTTCGGAAATAAGATCTTTGTAATTCTCATTATCAGCAACACCAACTCCACCTTCTTTTACTCCTAATTGATCTGCTTTACCATATGATAGTGTGCCTTCAAGATGAAGTTTTATTGCTCTGAATATAGAGTAATCAACATTTTTCATCATCGAGGTTACGATATATGACGCTTTTTCTGGATTACTATCTTCAAAAAGCAAGTATTGGTCTGAATCAACACCTATTGCATAACGTTTTTTATCCTTTGCAGCATCAAGAAGACCCAGTCCAGTTTCACCAGCTACATTAAATGCAATATCTGCTCCCTGTTCATACTGTGCAAGCACTAACTCTTTCCCAAGAGCAGCATCACTGAATGAGTTAGCATAGGAAACAAGTACTTTGACATCTGGATCTATGTATTTGGCTCCCTGCTCATATCCCACCTTAAAGTCATTTATTACGTCGATATCCATTCCTCCAAGAAAGCCTATAATTTTTTCTGGATTTGCAAGAGGCATATCTGAAGATGTTACCATTGCTGCGAGAGCCCCTACTAAGAAGGACCCCTCATTTTGGCTATAAAGGATTGAATATACATTGTCAAGATTAGGCTTGGTATAATCTACTGAAGTATCATAGGTAAAAAATTTCTTCTCCGGATGTTCTGGAGCAATTTTCTCCAGAATTTCCTGTAACTGCCAGGTCCCAGCAATAATTATATCCCAGTCTCCTTCTGCAAGTTGCACAATATCTGGTTCCCAACTTGCTGGATCATAACCACCCTCAATAGTTTTTCCTTCAATTCCTAAATCTTTTATCGCTTGCTCAACTCCTCTATGTGCAGAATCGAAGAATGATTTATCACCAAGGGTTCCATTCACATAGAGAACCACTTTAACTTTCTCTTCCTCTGGTTTTGCCTCTTCAGTTGGTTGGCATGACGTAAAGCTAATTCCTGTAAAAGCAATCAGGATAATTAGCATAAGCAACCATGCTTTTTTCATATTTTTCCTCCTTTTTAATTTATATTTGTATTAGTTTATTATAATATATGAGTACTTTTCAGTTTGTCAAGTTTTAAGTTTTTGTTCGTTTCTCTTAATTAATATGTTATATCATTTCCATAAAAATTAGTATAATTTAACTCGATTTGTATATCCCTAGCCTTTCTAACTTAAGAATTATTTAAACAAACAATGAATGAGGATTAAGACATTTATTTTTTAAAACTGGAGTTCAGTATTTGGATGAAGTCCAATAGCACTTTTAAATTTAAAAATACTTCATAAAGAATTAAAATTATAAATAGAAAATTCTTCTTTAAATTTGATTCATTTCATGTAATTAGATATTTTTGGATAGATAATTTTAAATAAATATTTTAACTTAGTTTATAATATGTATTTAAAATAGTAACTAAGAATGGTTTGGAGAATTTTGTGGCATATGAAGCAATATTAGAATTTATATCTAAATATGGATACATTTTTGTCTTTTTAGCAGTTGCATTGGAAAATGGTGCATTTATTGGATTATTAATTCCTGGTGAGACTATACTTCTAACAGCAAGTTTTGTAGCTTCTATGGGCATTTTAAATATTTATGTATTAATTCCAGTGGTTATTATAGGAGCTTTTTTAGGTGATAACTTTGCTTATTTTTTAGGAAAAAAAGGTGGAAGACCTGTTTTAGTTAAATATGGACCAAAAATTAGGATCTCAGAGGAAAAGCTTAAAAAAGCTGAAAATTTCTATGAAAAGCATGGAGCTAAAACTGTAATAATTGGTAGATGGACAGCTTTTTTAAGAACCTTTACAGCATTTTTAGCTGGTGTAAATGGAATGAACTATCCAAAATTTTTCCTTTATAATGCTATTGGAGCTATTACCTGGGGCTTGGGGAATTGTCTTTTTGGATATTATTTTGGAAAAAATATGGATTTGATACTTTCTATAATTCATAAAATTGGATGGGTAACTTTAGCCATTATAATATTTATGATATTGTTATGGTATATTTGGCGCAGGTGGTTAAGAGATTATTTATTTAGAAATAAGAAAGTTAAGTAAGTAGCTAAGATATTAGCTACATTAAATTACTGTTTAAGAACCCTTCTTTTAAGAGGGAATATAAAAATAAAATAAACTAATTAAATTTGATATTTATTGGAGAAGAAAATGTTACTTGCAATAGATGTGGGAAATACTCAAACGGTTATGGGTGTTATAAAAAATGATGAGATAATTACTTCCTGGAGGATTTATACTCCAAAAATAAAAACTGGTGATGAAATAGGATTAATGTTGGTTAAATTAATGGAAATAGAAGAAATTGATATAAAAGATATAGACTCTGCAATCGCTTGTTGTGTAGTACCAGGGGTTGAAGATCAATTAATTAAAGCATGTAGACGTTATTTTGATGTTGATATATTATTAGTAACTGGTGAGTTTGAAACTGGAATGGAAATTCTATATAAAAGACCAGTAGATGTAGGGGCTGATA
Source organism: Actinomycetota bacterium (assembly GCA_018830725.1). Taxonomy (NCBI): domain Bacteria; kingdom Bacillati; phylum Actinomycetota; species Actinomycetota bacterium. The sequence continues at coordinate 19,545 of JAHJRV010000105.1, forward strand.
GAATTGCTAATGCAGTTGCTGCAAAGGAGATATACGGAGTTCCTTGTGTAATAGTAGATATGGGAACAGCTACCACTTTTGATGTTATATCCTCTAAAGGTGAATATTTAGGGGGAGTAATAGCTCCAGGAATGGAGGTTTCAGCTAAGGCTCTCTTTAGAAGTGCAGCAAAACTTTTTGATGTTGAATTAAAGAAACCACCATCTGTGATTGGAAATAGTACTGTAAGAAGTATTCAATCTGGTATATTCTGGGGAGTTATTGGGCAGGTTGATTACATTTTAAGAAAGATAGAAGATCAGTTAAAAGAAAAACCAATACTAATAACAACTGGTGGTCTATCAAGAATGATTGTTGAAAATAGCTCCTATAAATTTATTCATGACTTAGATCTTACTTTAAAAGGATTAGAAATACTATATGAGAAAAACAAAGGGAAAAAGCAATGAATTACATAAGTAATGAAGAGAAAGAGCGAAAGATTGATAAAAGTGTAGTTAGTATAAGCTTGGGTTCTTCTAAGAGAGATCACAAAGCGTATGCTGAACTACTTGGGAAAAAATTTAAAATTGAAAGAATTGGAACAGATGGAGATATTAAAAAAGCTATAGAGCTTTTAAAGCAGATGGATGGAAAAGTTAATGCCTTCGGATTAGGTGGAATAGATCTTTGTCTTTGGGCTGGTGAGAAAAAATATCTTATAAGAGATGCATTAAAGCTAAAAAATGCAGTATCAAATACTCCAGTAGTGGATGGTAGTGGGATAAAAAATACTTTAGAGAGGGATGTAGTTGGGGTCTTAAATCAAGCAGGAATTCAATTGAAAGGGAAAAAGGTGCTTATGACGAGTGCAGTAGATAGATTTGGTTTAGCTGAAGCACTTTATAATGCAGGTTGCAAAATGCTTTTTGGTGACTTTATTTTTGGTTTGGGTATACCAATTCCTATAAGGAAGATGAAGACCCTAAAAATGATTGCAAAATTGTTATTGCCAATTTTAACCAAATTACCTTTTAAACTGCTATATCCAATAGGGTCTGAACAGGAGAAACCATCTATTAAAAAATATGAGAAATATTATTTAAATGCAGATATAATAGCAGGTGATTTTCACTTTATTAAAAAATATATGCCCGACAATTTAGCTGGGAAGATGATAATTACAAACACGATAACTCTCGATGATATAAACGAATTAAAGAGAAGAAATCTTGATATTTTAGTGACAGTAACACCAGAGTTTTCAGGGAGATATTTTGGAACAAATGTTATTGATGCTATTATAGTATCATTAATTGAGAAACCAATTGAAGAAATAACACATGATGATTATAGAGATATGCTATCTAAACTAAAATTCAGTCCTAAAATTAATTATTTACATGCAAAGAGAGATGGAAGAAAAAATACTTCTAACTAAAGAAGGACACATAAAGTTAAAAAAAGAACTGGACCATCTTATAAAAAAGAGAAGATTGGAGATTGCCAGAAGAATTGGGGAAGGTATCTATCATAAAAGAATTGGAGATAAAATAAAGGTTAAAACACCTCAAAGAGAATTTAAATATGAAATTATGGAAATCCAATAAACTAAAAGATTTATTAAAAAATAAAGCTATGTCTTCAGATGTTATATCAAGATATAAAAAGGCAAAACAGATTATTGAATCTGGTAAAGATGCATTTGTATCAAAACATGATTGTAAAAATAGAATAGGAGAAGTCATAGAGCTATATAGTTATCTAAAACCCGGAGAGAGCAAACAGGAAAGTATCAGTATATGTGGAAGAATTATAGCTATAAGAAAACATGGCAAATTAACCTTTGCTGATATTAGAGACCAAACTGGAGATATTCAACTATATTTGGATAAAAAGAGAATAGGCGATATTTATGATTTTTTTGACTTACTTGATATTGGTGATTGGATAAGTACCGAAGGATATCCAACAAGAACGGCAAGAGGTGAGCTTTCCATGATGGTTGATAAGTTAACTCTGTTAACAAAATCATTAAGACCACTACCAGAAAAATGGCATGGTTTGAAAGATAAAGAAGTTCGATATAGATATCGTTATATTGACTTAATTTCAAACCCTAAAGTTAAAGAAACATTCACAAAAAGAAGTAAAATCATAAACTTAATAAGGCAATTTCTTATTTCAGAAGGATTTATAGAATTTGAAACTCCAATGCTTCAGTCTATACCTGGAGGAGCTACAGCAAAGCCGTTTAAGACCCATCACGATACATTAGATATGAACCTTTTTTTAAGAATTGCTCCCGAGCTTTATTTGAAAAGACTGATAATTGGTGGATACGAAAAAATATTTGAACTAAATAGAAACTTTAGAAATGAAGGAATTTCTTATAGACATAATCCTGAATTTACAATGCTTGAAGTTTATCAGGCATTTGTTGATTATAGAGAGATGATGAATTTAACTCAAAAAATTATTCTATATATTATAGATAATTTAATAAAAGGTAGAAAAATATCTTATCAGGAAAATGAAATAGATATTAATCCTCCATGGAGAGAGATGACTGTTTTAGATTCAATAGAAAAATTTGCAGGTGTTAAACTGTCTTTTGAAATGACAAGAAATAAGGTGTCAAAGATTGCAGATGAAATTGGTATTGATTTTGATGAAAAATTAGGAGTTGGAGGAATTATTAATAGAATTTTTGAAAAGAAAGTCGAAAATAAAATTATACAACCTACATTTATAACAGACTATCCTAAAGAAGTATCCCCTCTTGCAAGAGAGCATTCTAAAAACCCAAATCTTACTGAAAGGTTTGAGCTTTTTATTGGTGGAATTGAAATAGCAAATGCATTTTCTGAATTAACTGATCCGCTTGATCAAAGAATTCGTTTCGAACAGCAGCTATATACTGAAGAAATAGAAACTGAGTTGGATGAAGATTTTATTAGAGCCCTTGAATACGGTATGCCACCTACTGGAGGATTAGGAATAGGAGTTGATAGATTGGTGATGATAATGACTGATTCTGCATCAATAAGAGATGTAATACTATTTCCACACATGAGATCAAAAAAGTAAGTTTAACATTTACTTAAGCTTCTAAGAATTTAAGAAAATTTTCATAAATTATAATATCAAAATTTATGTTTTTTTATACCTTTGTGATATATTTATTTATAGAAAATAAGGCGTATTTTTTATAAAAATAATAATAATAAGTCACTATTCAGAATGATTCTTTATTATAAAAATAATTTTAATAATATTAGTTCAAGTACAATATAATAGGATAGAAGATATGTTTGAAAGATTTAACGAGAAAGCAAGAAAAGTAATTATTAATGCACAGGAAGAGGCAAGGAATCTAAATAAAAATTGGATCGATACGGAACATTTGCTTTTAGGTTTATTAAAAGAACGTAGAAGTTTAGCTTATAGGATTCTTCAAAATTTAGGAAAAAATCCCGATGATATAAGGACACAGATATTACAAATAATTAGAAGAGATACAGTTGAGCCAGTTGGTCCAATTCCTTTTACCCCCCAAGCGAAGAAAGTTTTAGAACTGTCTCTAAGGGAAGCTTTATCATTGGGTCATCATTTCATTGGAGTAGAACATTTACTACTTGGCATAATTAGAGAGGGCGAAGGCATTGCTTCAAAAATACTGAAGAATAATGGCATAGAGTTATTGGCGGTGAGGAAACAGATAACAGAAATGTTAGGAGAAACTGAAATATTTGCTAGAAGCAAGACTTATAAAAAAAATAAGATGCTCAAAAAATTTGGAAGAAATTTAACTCAGTTGGCTAAAGCAGATAGATTAGATCCCGTAATTGGCAGAACAAAAGAGATAGAGAGAGTGATGCAGATATTATCTCGTCGTACTAAAAACAATCCAGTTTTAATTGGCGAACCAGGGGTTGGGAAAACTGCAATTGTAGAGGGATTAGCACAGCAAATTATGAAAGGAAATGTACCACCAACTTTAAGGAATAAGGAAATTTATACCTTAGATTTGGGAGCAATGGTAGCTGGTTCAAGATATAGAGGGGATTTTGAGGAGAGGATGAAAAAGGTCCTTGCAGAAATAAAAAGCCATGGAAATATCATTTTATTTATAGATGAACTTCATACACTTGTAGGAGCAGGAGCAGCTGAGGGAGCTATCGATGCAGCAAGTATATTAAAACCTATGTTGGCAAGGGGAGAGCTTCAAACAATAGGTGCTACTACTATGTCAGACTATAGAAGATATGTGGAGAAGGATGCTGCACTTGAAAGAAGATTTCAACCCATATTTGTAGAGGAATCAACTGTAGATGAGACTGTAGATATATTACGAGGTCTCAAGGGTAGATATGAAGCTCATCATTGTATAACAATTACTGATGATGCTTTGGTATGTGCTGCTAAATTGTCTTCAAGATATATTACTGATAGATTTTTACCTGATAAGGCAATAGATTTAGTTGATGAAGCTGCATCAAGAGTAAGGATAAGAAATATGATATCACCTCCTGATCTAGATAAGATAGACAAACAATTGGCTGAGATAAGAGAGAAAAAGGAGAACATGATAGATGTTCAGGATTTCAAGACAGCAGCCAAGATTAGGGACAAAGAGAAATCACTTCTTCTAAGAAGAAAAGAATTGCAGAGAAAAGCCATTACTTTTCAGAAAGAAGTAAAAGTTACAGAGGAGAATATAGCAGAGATTCTGTCCAGCTGGACAGGTATTCCGGTGTATGGACTTACAGAGGAGGAAACACAAAAATTATTGAGGATGGAAGAAGAGTTACAAAAGAAAGTAATATCACAGAAGGAAGCTATAAAAGTTGTATCTCAAGCAATAAGGAGAGCACGCTCAGGATTAAAAGATCCTAAGAGACCTTCAGGTGTTTTCATATTTTTAGGCCCATCAGGTGTGGGAAAAACACTTCTTGCAAAGGTGTTGGCTGAATTTCTCTTTGGAAGTGAGGATGCATTGGTTCAGGTGGATATGTCGGAGTACATGGAAAAACACTCAATTTCAAAATTTATTGGTTCTCCTCCAGGATATGTCGGATATGAAGAGGGCGGACAACTTACCGAAATGATTAGAAGAAGGCCATATTCAATAATTTTGATGGATGAAATTGAAAAAGCTCACCCTGATATACTTAATGTTTTACTTCAAATTTTTGAGGATGGCCACTTAACTGATGCTCAAGGAAGGAGAGTGGATTTTAAAAATACGGTAGTAATAATGACTTCAAATATTGGACAGAGATATATACAAAAAGCCACTCCAATTGGGTTTAAGAGGAGCTCTAAGGGAAAAGTTATGTATCAGGAAATAAAAGAAAAAGTTTTAGATGAGATGAAAAAGACTTTTAGACCTGAATTTCTAAACAGAGTAGATGAAACACTTATGTTTAATGAACTGACCAGTGATGATATAAGAAAAATAATAGACCTTGAGATGAAAAAAGTTGAACAGCAACTCTCATTTCACGACATAACTTTAAAGCTCTCAAAAGGTAGCAAAGATTTACTTATTGAGAAGGGATATGACCCCACTCTGGGTGCTAGACCATTAAAGAGAACTATTCAAAAAATTATTGAAATACCTATTTCAGACAAGATACTCTCTGGAGAGATAAAATCAGGTGATAAAATTTTTACAGAACGAAAAGGTAAAAAAATTATTTTTAAAAAGAAGAAACAGCGATCTAAAATAAAAAGTTAGCAGAGGGAGGCAATAATTTTTGTTTGTCAAAATTGCGGGTACAGTTCAATTAAGTGGTTAGGTAAATGTCCAAATTGTAATAAGTGGAACAGTTTTATAGAAGAGATTAAACCGCTCAAGTCAAGGCGGGCTTTCTCTTTTGAAATTCCAAAATCCATTGCTACACAAATGTCTAATGTTAAATTTCCCAAAGTTAATTATCTACCAACGGGGCTGGAGGAATTTGACAGGGTTCTTGGTAATGGATTGATTCCAGGTTCGTTAACATTATTAGGTGGAGAACCTGGGATAGGAAAGTCAACTTTATTATTACAGGTTGTTTGTAATTTATCTAAAAAATTTAAGGTACTTTTTATTAGTGGAGAAGAGTCCTTAAGTCAAGTTAAAATGAGAGCTGAAAGGATAGGCATTGCTTCATCTCAAGCTTATCTTCTATCTGAAACAGAGATGACTGAGATAAACAGTCAGATAGAAGAAATTGACCCCCAAGTAATTGTTGTTGATTCAATACAATCAACATACTTTTCCCAATTACCGGCACTTCCTGGCAGTATAACTCAGGTTAGAGAATGTGCTGAAAACTTTTTACAGTGGGCTAAGAAAAAAGGAGTTTGTGTAATAATTATTGGTCATATTACTAAAGAAGGAATAATAGCTGGTCCTAAACTTTTAGAGCATATGGTTGATGTTGTTCTATATTTAGAAGGTGAAAGAGAAATGCTTTACAGAATTTTGAGATCTGTTAAAAATAGGTTTGGCTCAACAAATCAAATAGGTTTGTTTCATATGAGTTCAGAAGGAATGAAACAGGTAGAAAATCCTTCAGCCTTATTTTTAAAAGAAAGAGCAATAGGAATACCGGGATCCACAATACTTTCTACTTTAAATGGAAATAGATCACTACTTTTAGAAGTTCAAGCGCTTTTTTCACCTTCCAAATTAGCTGTTCCCAGAAGATTCTGTACTGGTTTAAGTAGTAGAAGAGTTGCGATGATTTTAGCAGTTTTAAGTAGAAGATTGGGATTTAAAGCAGACAATTATGATTTATATATAAATTTAGTAGGTGGAATGTTTGTTAACGAACCGGGTGCTGATCTTCCTATGGCTATGGCTATGATCTCAGCTTTAAAAAATATACCCATTGGTGAAGATACATCATCTTTTGGTGAAATCGGATTGGGAGGGGAGATTAGATTTGTGAGTGGAGCCAAAAAAAGAGTAGATGAAGCATTATCACACGGTTTTAAAAGAATAATATATCCACATAGCTGTGGTAAAATAGAAGTTAAAACAGATGCAGAATTGATAAGATTAAAAAATCTTAAATCATTAAAAATTTAAATAAATTCTATAAGGAGAAAGTGTTGAAAAATAATAATCATTTGAAACTTTTAGAAGGTTTGAAGAAAGTATCCCCTGGCACAATTCTTAGAGAAGGGATTGAGAATATAGTGCAAGCCAAAATGGGTTCGATAATAGTATTATCCGACCTTAAAAGAGTAAGAAAGATATTTAATGGTGGTTTCAGAATTGATTGTAAGTTAACTCCTTCCAAATTATATGAACTTTCTAAGATGGATGGTGCATTAATTCTAAATGAAGATGGCACAAGAATAATTTATGCTAATACCCATCTTTTCCCGAACCCTCGTATTCCCACTACAGAAACTGGTATTATGCATCAAACAGCAGAAAGAGTTGCAAAACAGATAGAAGTAGTAGTGTTAGCTATCTCAAAGAACAGGAATATTGTTACCCTATATTTAGGCGATTTAAAATATGACTTGAGAGACATAGGATTGATTTTAGATGAAGCAAATAGTGCATTAGAATCTCTTGAAAAATGTAGAGATGACTTTAACAAGCAGTTAAATGAATTAAATTTTCTCGAAATAAAAGGAATGGTGACTCTTCATAATGTTGTTACAATCTGGCAAATAGCTGAAATGTCAAAAATATTTGCTGATGAAATAGAGAAATATCTATATGAGCTGGGTACTGAAGGAAGATTGATTCAGATGCAGTTATCTCAAATTATGGATAAAATTAATGAAAATGTTTTTTATTTGATAAAAGATTATTCATCAGATGTAAGTAAATTTAATGCGATAATAAAAATGGTATCTAATTTAAGTCATAAGAAATTAACTAATATAAATAAATTAGTAGAGATTCTTGGATTCTCTTCACCAACTGTCTATTTAGGTAAAATTGTTTATCCACGTGGATATAGAGTTTTATCGTCACTAACCAAGTTACCCGAACACTTAATAGAAAATATAATAGAAAATTTCAAAAATTTAGCTACTATAAAGAAATTGAGCATTGATGAACTTAGTGAAGTTGAGGGGATAGGAAAGGTAAGAGCAAGAGTTATTGTCAATGGCTTAAATAGAATATCAAAACATATTTAACTTAATTAAATAAGAAGCCCTCTTTTAAATTTAAATTTCACTGGAGTAATTCACCATAACAACCTTAGTTAATTGATATCAAGACTAAATTATGATATTATTTTATAAATATTAGGAGGTTTATAAATTGTATGAAGTAGGTGATATAGTAATCTATCCATTATATGGTACAGCCACTATTAAAAAGATAATAAAGAAAAAAGTAAAGGGTGAATTTCTAGAATTTTATGTTTTAGAGATTCCAAAGGAAAAATTAACAATAAAGATTCCAATTGTAACTGCTAAAGAGATTGGTTTAAGAGAGATAATATCTTCAGAAGAAGCTGAAGAAGTATTGAAAATACTTTTAAAGAAGAGGAAGTTAAAAGTTTCGAAAAATTGGAATAGGAGGTTTAAAAGAAATATAGAGAAATTGAAAAGGAATGATGTTATAGATTTAGCAGAGGTTGTTAGAAATTTATCTCTACGGCAAAGAGATTCTGGACTATCAGTTGGTGAAAAGAGGATGCTCGAAAAAGCAAGGGGAATGTTAGTAAGTGAAATATCCTATGCTCAGGATATTAATGAGGAAGAAGCTTTGGCTAAAGTAGAGTCTTGTTTTGTGAAAAATTAATTATTCCTTTATGTATTCTTATATTAAAGAGAGGTGAAATATTATGATAATAGTGCTCACTAGAGCATTTTTTATTTTATTAGGAATTTTATTTGGTCATCAACTTTCAATTTATCTTTATCCAGGTCATCTAACTAATATTGTTCAATTTTGGATTGGCTTTATATCATTTTCTTTAATTTTTGGAATTATAGGATTTATATTAGGTGGCTATGTAGGAAAATATTTGAAATATTTTCAGGGTAAGGTTGAAGATTTTATTGGAAGAATGCCAATAGCAGATCTGATATCTTCATTTATAGGAATATTTTTAGGGATAATAATAGCAGTACTTGTTTATATTATTGGATTGAGTCAGATTCCATTGCCTTCAATGATCAGGTATATAATTTCTGTGTTTCTTTCTTTATTGATTATTTTTTTTACAACAAGAGTTGTAAATACCATGTACAGAAGAAAAGACCTGATTTTAAGTTTACGAAAGACAAAAGATAGAATTTCTGATATAAATAGAACAACTACTAAAGAGGAAATTACAGCAAAGGCTAAAATTTTAGATACCAGTTCAATTATTGATGGAAGAATATATCATATCTGTAGTACTGGATTTATAGAAGGGACAATAATAATTCCAAATTTTGTTATAGAAGAGTTACAAAAATTAGCAGATTCATCTGAAGATTTAAAGAGAAAGAGAGGAAGAATAGGTCTGGATATGCTCCATAAACTCAGGGAAGAGAAAAAAGTAGAAGTCAAAATTATAGATACTGACTTTCCTAATTTAGAGAGTGTCGATTCTAAATTAGTTCAATTGGCGAAAGAATTAAAATCAGCCATTATTACCAATGACTATAATCTAAATAAAGTGGCAAGATTAAAGAGGGTTGAAGTTCTAAATGTTAATGAACTTTCTAATGCAGTGAAACAGATTATACTGCCAGGTGAAAAAATCACTGTTCAGGTGATTAAGGAGGGGAAAGAAGAGGATCAAGGAATAGCATATTTAGATGACGGAACTATGATTGTTGTGGAAAATAGTAAAAAATTGGTTGGAGAAACTGTGAATGTAGAGGTTAAAGGATTTTTACAAACCCCCGCTGGAAGAATGATATTTACGAAATTATTAAAGGAAAATCAAAAGAGATTTTTTAATAAGCGATAAAAGAATGAAAAAGAACTACAGTATCATTGTTGCTGCTGGCAAAAGTAGAAGAATGAACTCTGCTGTTAGTAAGCAGTTTATATTTATTAGTGGAAAACCAGTTTTGGCACATACAATAGATGCTTTTGAAAAGTCTTCTCTTATTGATCAAATAGTGTTAGTAATAAATGAATCTGATATTGAAAAATGTAAGAAAATTATCATTAACAAATATAGATATAAAAAAGTAAGAGAAATAGTTGCTGGAGGAGAGGAGAGACAACATTCTGTTCTTAATGGTTTAAAAGCACTACCACCAGACACAAATTTAGTTGCAATTCATGATGGAGCAAGATTTTTAATAACCCCAGAGCTTATTGATAAAGCAGTTAAAGCTGCTTATGACTCAGATGGGGTAGTTGTTGCCATTCCAGTTCAAGACACCATCAAAGAGTCAGGGTCCAACAAAATAATATCAAATACATTTAATAGAGATAGATTATGGGCAGCTCAAACTCCACAAGTTTTTCCCTATTCTATAATAATAGAAGCATATTCAAAAGCGAGTGAAACTGGATTTATTGGAACAGATGATGCCAGTTTGGTAGAGAACCTTGGATATGAAATTAATTTGGTGCTGGGGTCAGTTGAAAATATTAAAATTACTACAAACTTTGATTTAATATTAGCTGAGACTATTTTAAATAGAAGGAGACTTAAATAATAATAATAATAAAAACAGCAGTAGTAGTAGCAACAACAACAATAATGAACACCTCTCATTACAGGAAGTGGTACAAGAGAGTGTTAAGTTAGCAGTAGTTATTTAAAAGGAGGTCTACAAAGAGGTGAAAATTGGCTTGGGTTTTGATATTCACCCATTAGTTTATGAAAGAAAGTTAATTATTGGTGGAGTTGAATTAGAATATGAAAAAGGTCTATCTGGACACTCAGATGCAGATGTCCTAACTCACGCTATAATGGATGCTCTTTTAGGAGCGGTTGCACTTGGGGATATAGGTGAACTTTTTCCAGCAAGTGACGAAAGGTATAAAGATATTTCAAGCATGATTCTTTTAGATAAGGTCGTTTCATTATTAATGGAAAAAGGTTTTAAGGTTGAGAATGTTGATGCAGTTATTATCTGTCAGAAACCAAGGCTTTCATCATATATAAAAGATATGATGACAAATTTAGCATGTCATTTAAAAATAGATTTAAAAAATATTAATGTGAAAGCAAAAAGTTCTGAAGGTATTGGTATTTTAGGAAAAGGCGATGCTATATCTGCTTTTGCAGTTGCTATGATTTCTTCTTAATAATATTTAATCTTAGTTTCACAATAATTCTGATTTGATTATAATTTTTAAAAATTTGGAGATAAATTGGGTATAAAGATATTTAACACATTAACGGGAAAAAAAGAGGAATTTATACCAAGAGAAGAGGGCAAGGTTTATATGTATGTATGTGGTCCAACTGTTTATAATCACATTCATATAGGAAATGCACACTCTTATTTGGTATTTGATGTAATAAAAAGGTATCTAATTTATCAGGGATATAAGGTAATACATGTTCAAAATATCACTGATATTGAAGACAGAATAATAAATCAGAGTATAGAGGAGAATCTTTCTACAACAGATATTTCAAGAAAATATGAACCTGCCTTCTGGGTGGTTTCTGACATGTTAAATATTTTACGACCGGATTTCAGCCCTAAAGCAACTGAGCATATTGATAAAATGATTGAGATGATAAGGGTATTAATTAATAAAGGATACGCTTACATTTCTAATGGTAGTGTTTACTTTTCAGTTGAGAAGTTTAATGGTTATGGCAAGTTATCAAAAAAAAATATAAATGAACTTATAGAGGGAAAGAGAGCATGTGTTGTAGCTGGAAAGAAAAAACCATATGATTTTGCTCTTTGGAAAGCTTCAAAACCTGGTGAACCAAGGTGGAATACTCCATGGGGGGAAGGAAGGCCCGGATGGCATATTGAGTGTTCTGCAATGTCATTGAAGTATTTAGATATGGGATTTGATATTCATGGTGGTGGGAAAGACCTTATATTTCCTCATCATGAAAATGAGATAGCTCAATCAGAAGCATATAGTGGCTCTGAACCATTTGTTCAATATTGGATACATAATGGATTTATAAATATAGATAAAGTTAAGATGTCAAAATCTTTAAAGAATTGGGTTTTTGCTAAGGATGTATTAGAAATGTATAATCCCAATGTTGTTAGAATCATGTCCCTTAATACTCATTACAGAAATGATGTTGATTATACTCCAAGGGTTCTTGAGGCTTGTAATCAAGCATATGAAAAACTTTTAAATACAATCCATGATATCAACATAACACTGTCACAGGAAGAACAAAAATCTGAAAGCTCTTTGCTGGATGAAATCTCGCACTTAGAAAAGGAGATAAGTAATTTAAGAACAAATTTTGAGGATGCGATGGATGATGATTTCAATACTGCCAAAGCGTTATCCTATATTTTTAAATTTTCTAGGGAATTAAACAAGGTCGTACATTTACAATCTTTTAAACTAACACCTGAAATTAAACAGATTTTAATAAAAGCAAAAAATATAATAATTGAATTAGCATCTGTCTTAGGTTTAGATTTACGCATTTGTATATCTGGAACTATAAAAGCTGTAAGTAAAGTAGACGGTTCTTTAACTTATGAGAAAAAGTTGGAAGATGAGCTCAACAATATAGCTTCAAAGATTTATGAAAAAGTTGTTAAGATTTATCCTCAAGATGCTGCAAAATTATCTCCATCAAATATATCAAAATTAAACTTAGAAGATAGTATAGAAGTAATTCTTTCACTTCGTAGTAAAGCAAGAGAAAAAAAGAACTGGGTTTTTGCAGATAATATAAGAAAGAAGTTAAAAGAGATTGGAATATCTATAAAAGATACACCATCAGGTACTAAGTGGAGGTTTAGTTGAAAAAGAACTCATCTCTTTTGAAAGACGAGAAGTTGAAAAAAGGTAATGCAGTAGTGGAGGGAAGAAATACAGTTTATGAGGCATTAAGAGGACCACGCAAAGTAAAATTAGTATATATTGATAAATCTATTAGTAAAAATATCCGATTAAAACAGGTTTCAAATCTGGCTAAAGATAAATCAGTACATATTAAATTAGTAGATAGAAATTTCTTAAACAAAATTGGAACTCAACACCAAGGAGTAATTGCAATAACATCGCCATACAAATATTTCTCTTTATCCTCACTTTTAAATGAAATTAGAAATAAGAACCCCGTAATTGTACTTTTAGATGGTATAAAAGATCCACAGAATTTTGGAGCTATACTTAGAACATGTCAAGCATTTTCTGTGGATGGAGTTGTAATTCCAGATAGAAGAAGTGCAAAAATTACCTCATCTGTTTGCAGAGCTTCCTCTGGTGCGTGTGAGCATTTGAGGATTGCAAAAGTTGTGAATTTAAACAAAGCTGTTGAGAAGTTAAAGGAGAAAGGTTTTTGGGTGATTGGAACCTCAGATAGAGCTGATATTTCAATTAACCAGATGGAAATCTTGTGTCCACTTGCTATTGCGATGGGAAGTGAACAGAAAGGAATAGGTAGACTTTTATTAAGTAACTGCGATTTAGTTGTTAAAATCAAGACTTCTGGAAAGATACCTTCATTAAATGTTTCAGTGGCAACGGGAATTATTCTGCATGAAGTAATGAAAAAACTTAAAAGAATATAAATTAGGGGGTTAAAAAAGTGAATTCACCAACCGATGAAAAAACAATGGTTATAGTTGATGGTTATAACTATTTACACAGCACAATGAAAATGAACAAAATTTCTAAAATTGAACTTGAGCAACTTAGAAATAAGTTGATAGAGGATCTTAATCAATTGGCGATACATAAAGGTTGGTCAGTAACTGTTGTATTTGACTCATCAAACAAAGGCAATATTTTTTTGAAAAATAAGATAAAAAATAAAGTTACTGTTTCATTTACAAAGAAAGGGCAAAGCGCAGATAATCTTGCTGAGACTTTAGTTTATAAAAATAAAGGAAAAAGGATTTTTGTTGTAACATCTGATTATACTCACCAGAGGGTAACTTTTGGTGGAGGAGCTTTTAGAATGACAACAAGACAACTTAGAAGTCAACTAAAACAGTTAAAAAGAGAAATAAGAAGTAGAGATATTTTTTCTAATAAACTAAATGTACCTATAAGTAAAAGAATTGATAAAAAAATTGAAAGAAAGTTAGATAAAATAAGAAAGGGTAAAGTATAAGTTTAGCTTTACCCCTAAAATTAATGGAATTATATTGACGAAGATTATTACATAAATATATAATATAATAGTTTTTACTCAACATTGTGGAGGTGAAGTTTTAAAAGACCTATAAAAGCTATATCTTAATAGCATTTTTTCACTGTTTTTTCTTTATAAAAGGATATGAACTTGAACATCGAACTATCATATACACCAAAAAAAATTAAAAGTTACGAAGTCTTTGAGGAAAATCAAATAGTAGAAAGAGCTAAAGAAGGAGACGAGAGAGCACTCAACTATATTTTAGGAAAGTATAGCAATCTTGTAAGGTATAAAGCTCGTTCATACTTTTTAATAGGGGCTGAATATGATGATCTAATACAGGAAGGTATGATAGGTCTTTTTAAATCTATAAAGGATTTCAAAGCTGGTAATGAAACATCTTTTAAATCATTTGCTGAACTGTGTATAACAAGACAGATAATAACTGCTATTAAAAATGCCACTCGACAAAAGCATATTCCTTTAAACTGTTACATTTCGCTAAATAAGCCATTTTATAGCAATGAAGAAACTTCTTATCCACTTTTTGAAATACTAAAAATTAAGGAACTAAATGATCCCGAACAACTTGTAATAAGTGGCGAAGAGATTCAAAGTATTAAAGAAATATTTGAAAAGTTTTTATCAAAATTAGAGGCATCAGTACTAAGTTTGTATATAAAGGGAAAAACTTATATTGAAATTGCTCATACTTTGAACTTAAAAGTGAAATCAGTTGATAATGCTCTTCAGAGAATAAAGAGAAAATTAGAGACTCATCTTAACGGTTATAAATCTTTAACCTAATCTTTCAAAACCCTCTTAAGAGATTACAAAATTTTTTAAGGTAAATTTTTTTTATTGATCTGTTTTAATTAATAATATTTTTTAAAAAGTATAGATAACCCTCCCCCTATCCCCTCCCTTAATGGGAGGGGATATAGATGTAGGGCAACCCTTTAGGGTTGCATTATTAAGCAAGGCTAAAGCCTTACCCTACATTTTAGTCTAGAGAATATGCTCAAATCTTTCAAGGGTTTTTATTTTTTAGTATAAAAATTTTTAGTATAATTGAAGTATAAAAATGCTATTATTTATATAAAAAAGTATTAGTTAAAAGGAACATCTAATAAGCCGGTGTAGCTCAGTGGTAGAGCAGCTGATTTGTAATCAGCAGGTCATTGGTTCAAATCCGATCACCGGCTCCAATCTTTCAATGGTATTTATTTTTTAGTATAAAAATTTTTAGTATAATTTTTTTAAACGAGAATTTTCTTTTTACCAAAATATGATTTTGGGGGAGTTCCCGAGTGGACAAAGGGGACAGACTGTAAATCTGTTGGTGTTTACCTTCAGAGGTTCGAATCCTCTCTCCCCCACCATATTTTTTAATTATGCCCGTGTAGCTCAGATGGTAGAGCATCTCCTCGGTAAGGAGAAGGTCACCGGTTCAAGTCCGGTCGCGGGCTCCAGATTTGGGAAATATTTTGTCGATTGAATGAAAGGATTTTTAATATAAGTAATAAAATAAAATGATAAAATATAAATAATAAAATTAATAACTTGTACTATAAACTAAATATGTTTACAGTTTACTGTTTAAAAAAGTAAGGTAATAAAAATATTTTAATTTAGGAATAAATTAGAAAGAAACCCAACGGCTTCAGTCGTTGGAGGTGTCACAAAGCAGAAAAAATGAATAATTGGGTGGCGGTGTAGCTCAGTTGGTAAGAGCACACGGTTCATACCCGTGGGGTCACTGGTTCAAATCCAGTCACCGCTACCAAATAAGTGTTTAACAATTTACAATTTTTATATTTAGGAATAAATTAGAAAGAAACCCAACGGCTTCAGTCGTTGAAGGTGTCACTGATTTGCTATTGTATAATATAAATAGTATATAATATTTAATTCTTAATTTAAATTTTCTTTTAAGATTTTTAAAAACATATAATAATTAATTTTCAAACAAATATAATAGAATAAAAATCCATTAAAAAAATGGGGGGAAATATATGGCTAAAAAGAAATTTGAGAGAACAAAACCACATATCAATGTTGGAACTATAGGTCATGTAGATCATGGTAAAACAACCTTAACTTCAGCAATAACATATTGTCTAAGTTCAAGAGGTCTTGATGTAGA
>JAHJRV010000106.1 GCA_018830725.1 Actinomycetota bacterium
CCAAGATTTAATACACCTGACCTCTCAGTAAAAATTTCACCTAAAGTTGCATATAGTATTGATGTTCCAGCTTTTATAGCTGCAGCCAAAATTGCTACTATCAATATCTCTTTTTCCATATTCAATCCCTAAGCTAAACTTAAAAATATTATTAAAAAAGTTAATTTTTTATTTTTTAACCAATCTTACTTTGTATTTGTTTAATATTTCTCCACCTAAAATGAAAAAAAGTATCGCACCCTGAATTATATGTGCAATAGCTAATGGAAGACCCATAGTCATCTGTATTTGATCTCCTCCCACCAATAATCCCCCAAATAGAAATGAAACTAAAATTATTACCCATGGGTTTAACTTAGAAAGCCAGGCTATTATTATTGCAGTATATCCATATCCTGGTGATATAGCAGGCTGAAGACGTCTTGTAATTCCTGAAACTTCACACATACCTGCTAATCCTGCTAATCCTCCGCTAATAATCATTACTATTATTATGTTTTTAAATATGTTTATACCAGCATATTTTGCTGCTTCTGGATTCTCGCCAATCACCTTAATTTCATATCCCCATTTAGTTCTTTTTAAGACAAAAAACAAGATAATCGCAGCTAATATTCCAAATACTAAGCCAAGATGCACTCTACTATTTCCAAATCTTGGTAATTGAGCTGATGCAGAAAATGGTGCGGAAAGAGGAAATCCATAACCTTTGGGATCTCTCCAAGGACCATAGACAAAATAATAAACCCAAAGTATGGCTATATAGTTCATTAAAAGCGTTGTTATTATCTCATTGACTTTTAAAGCAGCCTTTAAAATCGCTGGAATTAATGCCCAAAAAGCTCCCCCAATAAAACCAGCTAATATCATTAGTGGAAGAAGGATATATATAGGAAGATGTGGAAAAGTTAATGCTACCCAGGATGCTGTAAATGCACCAATATGGAGTTGACCTTCTGCTCCTATATTCCATAGAATCATCTTAAATGCTATTGCAACTCCAATTCCACATAACATTAGAGGAATAGCCTTTACCAATGTTTCAGATAAACTGTATCTACTCCCAAAAGCTCCCATAAATATTGCTTGATATGACTTTATGGGATTTGCTCCTGCAATTAAAATAATAATTGCTCCAAAAATAAGAGCAAATATTATTGATAAAAATATATTTAAATATGAAGCTATTTTAGAAGGATATAACCTTTCCTCAATTCTTATTGAGTATTTCATTTTGCCCCTGCCATCATTAAACCTATATTCTCCAATTTTGCTTCATCTGATTTAACTATACCCCTTATTTCACCCTCATAAATTACTGCAATTCTGTCACTTAAAGAAAATATTTCTTCCAAATCCTCCGATATCAATAAAATAGCTGCCCCTTCTTCCCTCTGTTTTAAGATTAAATTTTGAATAAATTCAGTTGCCCCTATGTCGAGTCCTCTTGTAGGATGAACTGCAACTATAAGGTTTGGTTTTTCAGAAATTTCTCTTGCAAGCAGCAATTTTTGTAGATTTCCACCTGAAAGAAGCTTAACTGGAATGTATCTATCAGGAGTATCTATATCAAATTCTTCTATCAATTTATCAGTGTGAGAATTCACATAAGATTCATTTATAAAAAATCTATTAGAAAAGGGGGTTTTATTATAATTTTTAAGTATGAGATTGTCAGCAAGATTTAGATTTGGTACAAGGCCCATCTTTATTTTATCTTCTGGAATATGACTTACACCTTCACTGATGATCTGATTTGGATTTAAGTTTGTAACATTATTATTATTTATAAATATTTTTCCTTCAACTACCTTTCTAAGACCAGTTATTACCTCTGCTAATTCTCTTTGACCATTCCCTGCAACTCCTGCAATACCCAAAATTTCACCCTTACAAACATTAAATGAAACTCCCTTTAATGCCAGAATTCCCTTATCACTTAATGCTTTTATATTCTTAGTTTCTAAAACAATTTCTCCTTTTTCAATTGACTTTTTTTCCAATCTAAAAAGAACTTCCCTACCTACCATCATCTTCGCAAGTTCTTTTTTGCTCGTTTGATTTGTAGGTAAAGTAGAAACAACCTTCCCCTTTCTAAGAACCGTTACTTTACTTGATACAGACATCACTTCACCCAATTTATGAGTAATAAATACGATGGTTTTGCCCTCATCAGCCATCTTTTTTAAAATTTCAAAAAGGTTCTCAGATTCCTGAGGTGTTAATACAGAGGTTGGTTCATCCAAAATCATTATTTTCGCATCCCTATAAAGCATCTTTATTATCTCAACTCTTTGCTGTTCCCCTACAGAAAGTTGCCATATTTTTGCTCTTGGATCAACCTTTAATCCATATCTTTCAGATATTTTTTCTATTTCTTTTTCTACTTTGTCTAAATCCAGTAGAAAACCTAATTCCTTGAGTCCAATTATCACATTTTCAGTAACTGATAGAGTAGGCACTAACATAAAATGCTGATGAACCATACCTATCCCTAAGTTTATAGCTTCTCGTGGAGATGTTAAACTAACTTTTTCCCTGCCTATGAATATCTCTCCTTCATCTGGTTGATATAATCCATACAATATGTTCATTAAAGTTGTTTTACCTGCACCATTTTCTCCCAATAGTGCGTGAATTTCACCTTTTTTAACCTCAAAATTGATATGGTCATTTGCTAACACTCCTGGAAAGTTTTTAACAATATTGACCATCCTTACTTCTTGTTTTGCCATATTCATTAACATTTATTAAACCTTAGCTGTTAGTTCTTTATATGGAACATTTAACCATGATTTTCGAAATTATATCAATAATGTTACTAATTCAGTAACTTTGTATACAATAAATCGATTTTGTCAATAATTTGACTGATTTTTTATCATCTAAGTTTTTTAATATAATAGTAAAAGTTTAACATTTTATTTTAGTAATAATCTTAACATTTTGTTATTGTAAAAACATTATTGAAACAATTTATGAAAATATTTTTCTTAAAAAGGAAAAGATGGTTTCAAATTTTATTTAGAAAATTTTGTTGATGTTGTTAAGAATGGTTTTAGATTTTCTGAAATTGCTGATTTGCTCAATGATTTAAGAAATATAATTACACATTAAAAAATTCTCTTTTCTTCCTCTATTTCATATAAAGCAATTTATAAAGTTTCAATTATTTATTTTTTTAATGGTTCTATTTGTGATCCACCAACTTCTGATTCTAATTCCCTTATTTCTATCAATTTTTCATAAAGTTTTGTTTCTTAGTGTATTCGTTTCATATTCGTTTCATATTCGTTTCATTCATTTCAACATATAATAAATATTTTTCCCTTTACCTTCTCTTTTTATAATTCCTTTATTTTCTAATGATTTAAAGTATCTAAACGCTGTAGCTGGTGAAACTTTAAGCAGATCTGTACATTCCTTTCTTGAAATTCTTTTATGACTTAAAATGTAATTTACAATAAGTTTTTCCTGTTCTTTTAGTTCCTTTAAAATTTCCTCTGTAATTTTATACTTCCTGAATGTGACAACGAGATTCCCAGCTATTTCTTCAAATAATGGTTCTGGTAAATCATAACTTAAGCATTCTTTAATCATTCTGTTTATTCCTGTTCCCCACTGCTCAATGTATTTTATCAAAAAGAAACAGTTTCCAATTAAAGAGTTTCTTAAAATTGAATCACGCTTTTTAATTTTATTCATCTTTCTTTCTAACCTATTATTAATTAATTCA
>JAHJRV010000107.1 GCA_018830725.1 Actinomycetota bacterium
CTCCAATAGATATATTTGCTAATTCAGGTTTTACATATACTTCACCCATTCCATTTACAGAAATTGCATTTGGAGCTTCAGTCCCAACAGCTACAGGCTTACTCGCTAATTTCATCTTAGGTATAACCATTGTCATTTGCACTAAAAGAACAATAGCTGATATAAGTACTGCTAATATTCCTAAAATAACTAAAATTGTTGATACTAATTTTGACACATTTACCTCCTTATCTACTTAATTAAATTTTATTTTTGAATTTCATTTATTTATCCTTTAAATAAATATTTAATTTTTTATTTAAAAATTTCCTATTTAGTGTTTTATTCAGAAGGATTAACAACTCTTCCTAAAAATAGAATATTACCTGTTTCTCTTTCTTGAATCATAAATATAAATGGATGATCTGCTCTAAAGACAATACTTGGCAAAACTGCTGTTTCCTTCATAACAACACCAGTTGCTGCTGCAGCCTCTGTACCTTCTTCATTAACTTCAACAAAAGCCTGATGAATTACATCACTGATGAAAAGTTTCTTTGTTCCATCCATCCCTGAGAAATCCGCATTAGAAAAAGCAGTTGACATACCCATTTTTTTAAGTATTTCATTCATAAAATATTTAGTTTCAAATTTAAATTTAGGTATATATACATCAACCTGTTCTTCTATGAGCATATTTCTTAATTCAGTAATTTTTTCTTTATTGAGTGATTCTTCAACTGATTTCAAATTATCTTCTTTTGGAAGTAAAATAAGCATGGATAATTCTTCTCCTTCATAAAGCATCTCAAGAATCTGAAGTTCTTCTGTTTCAGCATAATTGAATGTCGCTTCTTCTCCAGTCAGTCTCATCATTGGAACCTTAACTGTTTTTTCTGGGTTTACTTTAAAATCATCTTCTATAGTATCTTCCTTATCAAATTGTTTAATCCACATGCTTTTAAAATAAATTGCGTTAGTAAGCACTAAACGTGTTAATGCATCAAGAACACCTTGTGGAATTAAATCTTTGATCTTATTATTTGTTTGTTCTTCTACCCATTTATTTATTGTTATTCGAGAGTTTTCAGTGTCATTTACAAAATCTAAGTTAGTAACTTTTCCTGCA
This sequence comes from Actinomycetota bacterium, assembly GCA_018830725.1. Taxonomy (NCBI): domain Bacteria; kingdom Bacillati; phylum Actinomycetota; species Actinomycetota bacterium. Next base: position 1,109 of record JAHJRV010000107.1, read on the forward strand.
TAATATCTTTGTATAGTATTCATATAATCTTCTAAAAACTTATAATCTTTCTGAGCCCAAAGAGCATTAGCTGTATGAAGTTCATATTTCTTATCCTTTTTATTTAAAAGGTTGTATATCTTTGCAAATGAGGATCTTCGTATGCTGTCATCTTCAGGAAAATGAAATACTGACCTCATCTCTTCTGCTGTTTGTCCTCTTGCCCCTTCATAAGTCATCGCTAATGCTGTAGATATACTGTATGGTGAGAAGAATATGTTACTTTCATTGTATTCTGGGACATCTTTAAGCTTTAAATAAAGGTCAAAAGCGAACTGATTATTTGAATTAATAATCTTATTAACTCCTTCAGGAGTTGATTTACTATCATCTGCCTTAGTTGTTGAGGAAGCTCCACTTCCATTTGCACAACCAGACAAAATCATTAAAAACAGAAAAAATGATATTAATTTCTTGATCAATTTTCCTCCTTATTCTATAAAATATTTGTTTTATTAGAATATAATTATTTAAATAAGCTATCTAAGAATTAGACTAAAAAGTAAAATAAAAAGTTCCCTATCAATTTTTATACGAAGTTTTGCTTGCAACTTATTATTATCCTAAGAATTTTCTCAAATTTGCTGCTCTTAGAATATACTCTTTTAAATCTTCAGATTTATTTTCCTTTAATAAATTTATGATGTAACCAGTTATTTCTTTATGCTCATTATCAGTTGTAAAACTTATGAAATTCCTAGCTCTTGCTTCAAGACCTTTTGGTAGAAAAACTGCACTTGGGTTAAAATATCTGAGAGAATCCCTCAAATCTTCTTCAAAATTTACATAAACTTCCCTAATAAATTGCAGGTCATCCTTATTCAAAGCATTCAAACCAAGGATTTCTGGTGGTAAACCTACTGAATAAAGAGCAGCTGTAAATGTTATCGCCCTCGGTAGTGTAATACCTCCTATACCACGTGAATACCCAAATAAACCTATATGCAGTTTCCTCTTTCTTCTGCGTGGAACATACCTTGCAACTTTATTGATTAATGGTGCTAATTCTATAATTTGTCTCTGGTATTCATAAGAATATTTCTTAATTATTTCTAAATACCTCTCTTCATCTATTTCCTGAGGTGAACCCGTTTTTCTTTCTTGCAATTTTCTTATAGCTTCTTTAACTTTGTCAGAGGGATTATCATATTTAAATGCGGATTGAATAGTAAATGTATGAACACTTGGATATTCTTTTATAACTCTCTCTACAGTTTGTGGTCTTAAATTGCCCCTGAAAGGAGCTGAACCTACACCCACAATAGGATAAATCTTAACACCTATATCTTCTGACAATTTTTGCAATCTCTGAAGAGCAATCTTGTTTAAAAGAACAGCACTAACCAATCCATAATTCATTGCTGGGTCTGACCTTGCAAGAAAAACTCTCTGATGCTCTATATTTTTGTTTTTTAAATATTCTTTAGTCATTCTGTGTGCATCAAGTATATGTTCCATGTCTTCAAAAAGAGGTATAACATTGATTACTTTAGGTCTAAATTCTCCAGTCCATTCAGCAATTGTTATATCCCCTTTTCTAATAGGTTTATTCTGTTTTCCTACAACAAAATCACAATAATATCTGTAAACTCTATCAAGGCTCTTAGGAGAGGTTGTCATAGGTAATATAACTTCAAATATTGGGGATATATCATCCCTGTAAAATAATTTAGCAGCATCAAAAGATCTGGGTATACTCTCCAAAGTTTCCAATAATATTTTTGCTTCATCCTTTTCTACAGTTGGATTTGGTACCCTCAAAGTTATAAATATATCTTTACCTAACTTTTTTTCTCTGAAAAATAATTCATATTTTGTCAATAATTTTTTAACTATATAATTATCAACCTCCTTACCTTCGCAATCCCACATCTGTTCGTCACAGTTTAAATGTGAGAAGGCATAGTATGCTTCCTGTATTTCGTCTTCCCCATGAAGCTCTATATTTTCTGCAAAAAATGGAGAGTTCACATTATCCGGGTGTTGTGTGCTCATGCATTTTGGTATTTTCATAATATCCGCCTATCTGTTTTTTTAATTTGTATTGTTGCTAATTGATTTTAGACTAAATTAAGATTGATTTCAAAAATCTCAATAGATAAGAGGAATTGGTAGCATA
>JAHJRV010000108.1 GCA_018830725.1 Actinomycetota bacterium
AAAAATGATGAAATCAAAAACCTGAATTTAAAAAAGGCTGTCTTTATCGATACTGAAACTACTGGGCTTTCAGGTGGTATAGGAACAGCAGTCTTTTTAGTTGGTATACTATTTTTTGAAAATAATGAATTCAGAATAAGACAATATTTAATGCAGGATTTTAATGAAGAACTGGCAATGCTAAGTGCAGTAAAACAAATATTTAAAAATTTTGAATTTATTGTCTCCTATAATGGTAAAGCATTTGATATTCCCCTATTATCAACAAGATATCTAATCAATAAAATGTCTGATAAACATTTAAACCTTCCCCATATTGATTTACTTTTTCCATCCAGGTTTTTGTATAGAAAGGATTTGCCAAATTGTAGATTAAAAACAATCGAGAATAAAGTTTTAGGGATCTGGGAAGATAGAATTGGTGACATTGATAGTTCACTAATTCCGTATATATATTTTGATTTTTTAAATACCAAAGATGCGAGAATTTTAAAGTCAGTTTTTAAGCACAATATTATAGACCTTATTTCATTAGTAACTCTAATAGCAAAATTAGCTTCCTATATTGAAAATTATAATGAAATAAATCTAAGTTACAACCAAATAAGATCACTTACAAAAATATTTTTTTTGAAGAAGAATTTTAATGATGCAGAAAAACTTATAATGAGAGCTATACAAAATGCTGATAATAAAGAAGATTTGGAAGAATGCAAAATGTGGTATGGCTTTATTTTAAAAAAGATGAGAAAATTTGATGACTCATCTAAAATCCTTGAGGAACTTGTTTTAGATGACACAAAAGAGATTGAAATTTATAGACAGGTTGCTATTTACCAGGAACATCAAAATAAAAATTATCAAAAAGCGATTAACTTCTGTAATAAAGCACTAAAAATTATGAAAGATGAATATAATATACGAAGAAGAGATTATTACATAAATGACATAAATTATCGACTTGCAAGACTTTATAGAAAAAGTTCAAAAAAATAATAATAAAATTAAAGAAAAAAGGAGCTATTATGAGTAAGATTGATGCAAAAATTAGTTCGAGTTTATTTCCAATAGGTGTATTTTTGATATCCTGTGGAGAGATTGGTAAGAATGCAAATATAGTGACGATGGGATGGGTAATCTCAATCTCGAGTAATCCTCCACTCTTAGGAATCTCCTTACGAAAGAAAAGACACTCATATGAATTAATTAAAAGATCTAATGATTTTGTAGTTAATATACCAACAAGGGAATTTTTAAAAGAAACAGATTATTGTGGAAATGTATCAGGGAGAGATGTTAATAAATTTAAAAAAACAGGGTTAACTCCTCTACCCGGAAAAATAGTTAAGTCCCCTCTTATAAAAGAATGCCCTATAAATTTAGAATGTAAGGTAATAAAAGATATAGAGTTAGGGGATCATAATTTTATTGTAGGTGAAGTCGTTAGTAAAAGTTTTGATGAAAAAATTCTTAATGAAAAAGGGAAACCGGATATAAACAAAATGAATCTTTTCTCCTATGGTTCAAATAGATATTTTACTATTGGGGAAGTAATTGGTAAATGGGGTTTTTCACTTAAGTAATATATTTTTTTGTCATTAAGAGTAAAGGTATAATATAAAATAATGGTGTGAACCCCAAAAGTTGGACACAATGTTATCTAAGTTAAACCAACTGACGGACTTCACTTTTTTTCATTTTATTATATTTAATTTTACTTTCAAATTCTTCCGGTGGCATATAGCCAAGTGAAGAATGTAATCTCTTTTTGTTATAAACTTCTTCAATAAAATAAGGTATTCTTTTAATAACATCTCTGTATGTTTCATAGGAAAACATATATACTTCTTCAACCTTTAATGTTCTAAAAAAAGATTCTATTATGCTGTTATCATAAGGACTAGCTTTATTTGACATTGATATTTTGATATGATTTTCATTTAATATCTTTACATAATCAGATGAACAATACTGAATACCCTGGTCAGAGTGATGTATTAGATCTGATGTATCTCTTTCTGAAATAGCATCTTTTAGTGCTGCTATTGTAAGATCAGCTGA
>JAHJRV010000109.1 GCA_018830725.1 Actinomycetota bacterium
ATTGCTATAGATATTATTTCAAAAAGACTAAGAAAAAGTGGCATAAAAGAGGGAATTGATTTTAAAATACATGGAGAACCAAAAGATGTCTATTCGGCTAAAAAACTCTCTGAAAAAGACTCCTTTCAATTTCAGATTTGGTGTAATTCAAGATTAGATGCAACTCCATCTCAAACAAAAACAGCAGATAAGGGAGTAGATGGAATTATATACTTTATTGACCCTTCTAAATCAAGTAAGATAGGAAAAGGTATAATCCAAGTTAAAGGAACGAAAAATATTAATCCCTCGATGGTAAGGGATTTAAAAGGCACTTTAAAAAGTCAAAATGCTGATTTTGGCATTCTTATAACTTTTAAAAATCCAACTCAAGGAATGATTAATGAAGCAACAATAGCAGGGTATTTCAAATATGCTAATACTAATATAAAAATTCCTAAAATCCAATTTTTAACAGTTGAAGATTTATTTAAAGATCCAATACCTGCAAAACTACCAGGAGCTAGTGCAGTTTTCCCCGCTCATAGAAAGCCGATTATTAAGAAAAAGAAAAGTGAACAACTAAAAATACAATAAAAAATGAAAGAAATTAAAAGATTCAAATTCCCGATTGATTTAATTGAGTTTCCTATCAAATACAGCGAGGAGGCAATAACAAAAAAAGACGATAAGGACAATAAAACCCTAGAGATGCATCTAGAAGGAAGATATGGTCCATATCATATTGAAACACCTAGAATATACAAAATAATGGATATTAGAAGCAGACAAATTACACCATGTTGCCATTATACCATTATATTATCTTGACAATATAAAGGTGTACTGTTATACTTCTAAGTAGTTATGCCAATGAAAAGGTTTATTATTACCATTGCAAATAATAAGGGTGGGGTGGGGAAAACTATTACTGCTATAAATTTAGCAGCTGCCCTAGCTGAAAAAAAGAAAAAAGTTTTGCTCATTGACTTAGATCCTCAAGGTTGTTTAACCGTAGGTTTAGGGTTTGAGCCTGATAATTTTGAAAAGACAATCTATGATATTTTAATAGGCTCACAATTAAATTTGAAAAGCGTTACGATACAAACCAAAATTTCCGGGATAGATCTTATACCAGCAAATCAGGATTTATCTGGTGCTGAGGCAGAGCTAATAGGTGAGGTAGCCTGGGAAAGCACCTTGAGAAATTCTTTAAATAACACAAAGGGATATGACTATATTATTATAGATTGCCCACCAAGTTTAGGAGTACTTACTGTTAACGGCTTAGTTGCAGCTCAAACTGTGATAATCCCCCTCCAGTGTGAGTATTTAGCTATGAGAGGGCTAAGGCAGTTAAATAGAATTATAGAGAAGATCCGCTCTAAAGTGAATCCTAAACTTACCACACGAATCTTAAGGACAATGCACCAAAAGATAACAGTTCACTCAAAAGATGTTGTGGAAGAAGTAAAAAAAGTTTTTGGAGTAAAAGTATATAATTCCATTATTAAAAGGACAATAAAGTTTGCTGACTCGTCTATTGCAGGAGAGCCCATTTTAAATTATGCCAAAAATTCAGAGGCGGCAAATGCTTATCGAGAGTTAGCAAAGGAGGTAATTGAACATGGCTAAAAGACCCAGAGTAAAAGGTAAAGGGGTGGCTATCTTTTTAGGTGAAGATAAGCCATCTTCACAGCAGACCAATAAACCAGTAAAACAATATACTGGTAAAACAGTAAATACTAGCAAGGCTACTTTTTATTTACCTACTAATTTAATAGATGATCTCGAGAATACATGGTTAAGTTTGAGAGGCAAATATAAAGATAAAAGAGTAACTAAGTCAGAGATAGCCAGAATTGCTCTAAAGACGATAATAAATGATTGGAAGGAAAAACATAATAAAAGCACACTGGTTAAGCGTCTTACTGGTAAATAAGATTTGGTGGTATATTAATCAAGAAATTTTACACGGCTTTTACACATCAAACCCCTATGCTCAACTCTAACAGTTTTTATTATGCTGTAATTAACTTTAATTCTTATTCTTTTTTTCTTATAAGATAAAATTTCTTTAAGAGAAGTAAAAAGCCCTATCTGTTAAAGCGATTTAACAGAAGATAAGAAAAAAGAGATGATATAAAGCATTAGAATTAAATTTAAGCCACAGAATTGCCCGTTAAACTCGCTCTAAAAAAATAAACGATAAATAGTATTAAAAATTTAATAATTAAATAAAAAAAGAGAATATTTAAATAAGATATTAATTTTTAAATTATCTAATTGATACACATTTTATTTGACAAACTTTTTTAAAGGTTTATAATGTTAATTGATATACTTAAGATACATTATGAATATTGAAATAGGAATAAAAAAATGTATAGAACTAAAACTAAAAAAAAGCTACCTGTAATTTTAGAAGATAACGAACTTAAAAGGCTAATGGCAATACCTAATAAACGCTATTATACCGGCCTGAGAAATAAGGCAATAATAACACTAATGGCAAATACAGGCCTTAGAGTTTCAGAACTTGTAAACTTAAAGACAAATCACATAGATTTGAACTTAGGCAAGCTGAGAGTGGTATGTGGCAAATATAAAAGAGATAGAGATCTAAAAATACCTAAAAAAACGCTTGAACTTTTAAAGGCCTGGAATAAAAGACGATTAAAAGGGGAATATTTTTTTAACACTTATAAGAATACTAAAATACAAAGAAGATACTTAAACGCGATGCTTCGAAGATATACAAGAAGGGCAGGTATTAAAAAACATATAACACCGCACACCTTAAGACATACTTATTCGACTCATCATTACAGGCAATTTAAAGATTTAGAAACCTTAAGACGTATTTTAGGCCACTCAGACATAAGCACAACTCAAATTTATATTACACTTGCAAATTTGGAAGTCGAGGCCTCTATGGATAATTACAGGGAAATAGTGGCATAAAATAATTAAAAAATTTAAAGAATTTAATTTAATATTAAAATATTTTAATTTTTGGACTTTTTGGACACTATAAAAAAGCGTTGGTAAAAAGAATGAAAATAACAAAAGAAGACAACTATTATCTAAAAGAAGATGATAACTATAATTTAATAAGAGTAAAGACAGAAAAGTGTAGGGAAGAAAAAATAAAGGAAATAAAAAAACAACTAAAAAGAAGAGACACGATAGATAGGATTACCTCAACGAAGATTTTTAAAATATTAATAATTATATTAAATATAATTGCTTTTTTGTTTTTCGCTTCTATGTGTAGAG
>JAHJRV010000110.1 GCA_018830725.1 Actinomycetota bacterium
AGCAAAGAAACATCCTGAGTATATTTCTATACTAAAAGAGATGGTAGATAGAGGACAAGTGGAGATCAAAACTGGGGGATTTTATGAGCCAATACTCCCCATAATACCTGATGAAGATAGATATGTTCAGATAGAAAAATTGACCAAATATATTCAAGAATTAACAGGATATGTCCCAACAGGTATGTGGTTGACTGAGAGAGTTTGGGAACCACATCTTGCTCAAGTATTATCAAAAGCAAAAATAAAGCATGTCTCTGTAGATGAGTCACATTTCAAACTGACAGGATTTTCCAAGCAACAACTAAGGGGTTATTTTATTACAGAGGAACAGAATAATAAATTAGCCATTTTTCCAATTAGCAAAGATCTTCGTTATTTAATTCCCTTCTCTCCAGTTTCCAAAATAATTGATTATTTTAAAGAAATAGCATCTGAGAATGAGAGAAATCTGGTGGTTTTGGATGATGATGGTGAAAAATTTGGAGGTTGGCCAAACACTTATAAATGGATATATGAAGATAGATGGCTTGAGCAATTTCTTACTGCTTTAGAAAGTGAAAGTTCATGGATAAAACTTTACACATTTTCTGAATTTATGGAAAAGTTTTCACCTCTGGGAAGAGTATATCTTCCGACTGCTTCATATCCAGAGATGCTCGAGTGGTCCGGTGGTTTTTGGAGAAATTATCTTGTTAAGTATCCTGAAATTAATAATATGCAGAAGAAAATGTTTTATCTTTCAAAATGGGCAAGAGAGGTTGGAAATAAAGAAGCTTATGAACATGTACTTGCCAGTCAGTGTAATGATGTATATTGGCATGGAATTTTTGGTGGTGTATATATTCAATTTATGAAAATGGCATTATATCGTCATATGATTGAAGCTGAAAGATTATTAGAAGAACAATCTCATAATAACGAAATGTTTCTGAATAAAAAGGTTTTTGATTTCAATTTAGATGGTCATGATGAAGTGATATTATCTAATAAATTTTTAGGTGTATATATAACTCCTTATAATGGTGGAACTGTATTTGAATTGGACTATAAGCCAAAACCTTTCAATCTAATTGCTACTTTAGCAAGGAGAGAGGAATCTTATCATAAAACAATAAAGGAAAAAGCAAAAGAGAGTAAGTCAAGAGAGAGTAAGATTGAAGAAAGTGAGTTCAAAGAGAGTGAAATTAAAGAGAGTGAGTTTAGGGATAGTAAGACTGAAGAGAAAGACGAAGGCATAACTACAATTCATCATATAGAAGCTTTAAAGGAAGGGGATCTTAAAAAATTATTAAATTATGATAAGTGGCCTAACTATAGTTTTAGAAATTATATTCTCTCTTATGATACCAATCTTGATTCATTTCAGAGAAGGGAATATAAAGAATTTGGAAATTTTGCCAATGGAGTATACTCATTTCAACTTATAGAGAATGGAGTAAAACTTAATAGAGAAGAGAGGATTTTTATTAATGGCAATGAAAGTTTTATAAATATAAAAAAAAGATATGAAATTGAGAAGGAAAACTCTATTCTTAAAGTTAATTATTTAGTAGAAAATAAGGGCCAAACAAGTTTATTATCAATTTTTGCTGTGGAGACATTTTTTTCAATGTTAAGTGGTTATGATGAAAATGCTGTGCGATACTATATTCCAGAAGTTGAATTAAAAGATAAATATATGGCAAGTTATGGGGAGATAAAAGATATAGGTGAAGTCATAATAAAAAATTATCTTGAAGGATTTAATATAATACTAAAATTTACCCCAGAAGCAACTGTTTGGAGATTTCCTATTGAGACAGTTTCTCAATCTGAAACGGGAATGGAGAGAACATATCAAAGTTCAGCTGTAGTTCCAAATTGGAAACTTAAATTAGAACCGAATGAAAATTTTTCAGCAGAAATATTATTAAAGATATCAAATTTTAAATAGGAATATAGAAGAATTATTTTATGTTAATTAAAAAAAAATCAGAATATCCACTTCATATTGCCTTCATATGGCATATGCACCAGCCATGGTATTTAAATAGTGATAGTAGTATTGGGGGTGGTAACATTGCTTTCCTTCCATGGGTTAGACTGCATTCAATTAAAGATTATCTGGACATGGTTACAATTTTAGATAACTATCCTAATATAAAACAAACTTTTAATTTAGTTCCTTCATTAGTGAAGCAAATAGAACTGATTTCTGACGAAGAAATTAGTGATAAATATTTAGATATTAGTTTGAAACCTGCATCAAAACTTACAATAAAGGAAAAAAGGTTTATACTCGATTGGATGTGTCCGCCTAACAATATTAAAAGAATTTCGAATTATGAGCAATATAAAAAGATTTTAATTAAAATAGAAGATTTAAAAAGAAATTTTAATGTAGGAAGTTTAAAAAGAGATCTAGAAGGTTCTTTATCTATCATAAACAAACTAACTGATCAGGAATATAGGGATCTTCAAGTATGGTTTGATCTTTCCTGGTTTGATCCAGTGTGTATAAATAATAATCATTTCTTAAGCAGACTTGTCAAAAAAGGTAAATGTTATAGTGAGGAAGAGAAGAAAAGCCTCTATGATGAGCAACTTAAAATTATAAAAAGAATAATTCCAAAATATAAGCAAATGGGGGAGCAAAAAAGGATTGAAATCATAAGTTCTCCTTATTATCATCCAATATTACCCCTTTTAATAGATAATAAAGTGGCTATTGAAGCTAATCCAAAAAGCATTGTTCCTAATAACCATTTCACATTTTTAGAAGATGCAAGAATGCAAATAGAAAAAGGTCTTAATTTTCATAAATCAATATTTGGTCTAAAACCTGCAGGGGTTTGGTCACCTGAGATGGCAGTTTCGAATGAATCATTAAAGATTTTAGCAGAATCTGGGATTTTTTGGACAATCGCTGATCAGAATATCTTAAGTAAAAGTATTAATATGGACTTATCTTTGCAAAATGATAGATTAATAAAAAACCCTCATCTTCTTTATAAGCCGTATACTTTCTTTAATGGTAATAACTCTATAAATATAATTTTCAGGGACCAGATTTTATCTGACCTGATAGGCTTTGTATATAATGGTATGAACTGGCAGGAAGCAATCAACGATTTTATGGATAGGATTGAGAGGATATATTTTTCAGTTTCACAAGACTTTAAACCTTATTTAGTAACCATTGCTTTGGATGGAGAGAACTGTTGGGAGTATTATGAAAAAGATGGAGTTGAGTTCTTATTTAATCTATATAAAAAATTGAATGAAAGTAATCAGTTTAAGTTAGTTAGTGTGACTGATTATTTAAGCAAATATCCACCAATAGATAGACTTTATAACATAAAGTCTGGATCATGGGTGAGGGGAGATTTCTCAAACTGGATAGGAGGAGAGGGACAGAATCAAGCTTGGGATCACCTTTATCAAGCCAGGGTTGATGTGGAAAAATATATAAAATCTGGGGTTGATGTGGAAAAAAGAGAAAAGATTTTAAGGGAAATATATATTGCTGAGGGAAGTGATTGGTTCTGGTGGTTAGGTGATAATGAAAAATCTGGAATGGATGAATTATGGGAACAAGAGTTTAGGGAACACTTATTTAAAATTTATGAAATTTTAGGAATTTCACCACCAGAAAATCTTAAATCACCAATAAAAATTATATAATTAATTTATTTTGTCATTTAAATTAATGGAGGAACAAGAGTGAAAATACTTTTAGCGTCATCAGAAGTATATCCTTATGCAAAGGTGGGAGGATTAGCTGATGTAGTAGGTAGTCTCCCATTCGCATTATCAAAGTTAGGTCATGATGTAAGAGTTGTGATGCCAAAATATAAAGAAGTGGAAGATAAAATAGTTGGGTTAAAAAAAGTAGATGATATATTAAAAATTTATATGGGAAATTCTGGCATTATAGAAACAAAGATATATGAAGGGATAATGGGTCAAGAAGTTCCAATTTATTTTATTGAAAATAATCAGTATTTTTATAGGGACCAAATTTATGGAACTAAAGAGGGTGACTATCCTGATAATGCTCATAGATTTACCCTTTTTTCAAGAGCTATTCTAATGATGTTAAGAAAATTAGAATGGTTTCCAGATGTTATTCATTGTAATGATTTTCATACGGCTTTGGTTCCTGTTTTACTAAAAACGGAATTTAAAGATAATCCTCTTTATAATAGAATTGCTACAATTTTTACAATTCACAATTTAGCCTATCAGGGGATTTTTTCACATGATTTATTAGATGAAGTTGGTCTTGATAAAAATTTATATTCTATAGATAAAATGGAGTATTGGGGAAAATTAAATTTCATGAAAGGTGGAATGATATTTTCTGAAAAGATAAATACGGTAAGTCCAACTTATAGTAAAGAAATTCTTACACCAGAATATGGTTGTGGTTTAGATGGGGTGTTGAGAACCAGAGAAAAGGATCTATTTGGAATTATAAATGGGATAGATTATACACAATGGAATCCAGAGACTGATAGGTCTATTAAGAAAAGATATTCCAAAAAGAACCTGGAAGGAAAAATAAAATGTAAAAAAACTATTTTAATAGAACAGGGCTTAAGAAGTACTCGCTTAAGTATAAAAGCACCACTTATTGGAATCATATCAAGATTAGCTGACCAGAAGGGATTGGATCTTGTTGAAAAAGCTATGGAAAAGATTATAAATTTAGGAGCAAATTTAACAATATTGGGAACTGGAGATGTTCACTATCATAAAATTTTTGAAAAGATGTCATATAAATTTAAGGAAAATTTTAAAGTAAATTTAAGGTTTGATTCAAAATTAGCACACAAAATTTATGCAGGTTGTGACATGTTTTTAATGCCTTCAAGATTTGAACCCTGCGGATTAGGACAGATGATTAGCTTAAAGTATGGGACAATACCAATTGTTAGAAAAACTGGAGGATTAGCGGATACGGTAATTGACTGTGATAAACATGTAGAAAGTGGCACAGGATTTGTTTTTAAAGAAGCGAGTTCAAAGGATATGCTTTCAGCAATTAAAAGAGCAATTGATGTGTTTAAAGATAAAAAGAGGTGGGGTAGAATTGTCAGAAGGGCAATGGAACAGGATTTTTCGTGGAATAAATCAGCTAAAGAATATGTTAAACTATATAATGAATCAATATTATCAAAATAAATTA
>JAHJRV010000111.1 GCA_018830725.1 Actinomycetota bacterium
AAATTTATTTGGTTCTTATGTTGCATACTATATTGGGAAATTGGGGGGAAGGCCGTTTTTAGAGAAGTATGGTAAATATGTTTTTTTAAGAAAAGAAGAACTTGATAAGGTTGAAAGATGGTTTAATCATCGTGGTGAATTAACAGTTTTTGTAACTCGACTTTTACCAGGAATTAGAACATTTATATCCCTTCCTGCAGGAATGGCTAAGATGAACTTAACGAAATTTTCAATATATACAATTTTAGGAGTGATACCCTGGTGCTTTATATTGACATATCTTGGTTATATATTTGGGGAGAACTGGAAGATAATTTTAGATTATTATCACAAGTTTGAATATATTTTCTTTGCTATAATAATTTTAATAATAGTAGCCTTTTTAGTTTTTATGTTTATTAAAAAAAGAAAACAATATTTAAAATAAAAAAATTAAAAAAAATAATTAATTTTAAATTAGAGGTTATTATTGTCATTATTTCAATCCATTGTATTAGGGATAATTCAGGGAGCTACTGAATTCTTACCAGTCAGTAGCTCAGGTCATATGGTTCTAATACCACATCTTCTTGGATGGGAAAATCCACCACTATTCTTTAATGTAATGGTTCATTTTTCAACTTTAATAGCTGTTTTATGGGCTATGTGGTCTGATATAAATGATATATTCAAATCGTTTATTAATCTATTCAAAAAAGAGAAAGACAAATCCAAAGATAAGTCAACTAATTTATTAAAATCCAAAATAATCTGGTTATTATTTATTGCCACAATCCCCGCAGCAGTCTTGGGTTATTTGGCTCATGATTTCTTTGAAAAACTATTTTCAGTTCCAATATATGTTGCAATTGCAATTTTTATAACAGGAATACTACTTTTCATTGAGGGATGGATGAGAAAAACTATTGACTCATTGAAGTCACTAAGATTATCCGATGCAATTTCTATAGGAATTGCTCAAGCTATAGCCATTGTTCCCGGAATTTCAAGATCAGGAATAACAACAGTAATGGGGAAATCCAGAGGATTATCAAGAGAAGATTCTTTAAAATTTTCCTTTTTACTATCTATACCCATAATATTCTCAGCCACTTTATATGAGACATTCAGATTTTATAAGACAGTTGGATTATTTAATGAAATATCATCTAATATAAACATAACAAATACAATTATTGGTATGATATTTGCTCTATTAACAGGTTTTTTATCAATAAAATTGCTTCTAAATTTCTTTAAGAGAAGAAAATTAAGGATATTCTCTCTATACTGTTGGGTATTCTCTATTTTGAGTTTTATCGTAATAATTATCAGAAAATAGTATTAATTAGACAATATATATACAAGCTTACTGCTACAGCAGTTTATAAAAATGTAATATATTTGGAAATAATATCAATTAAAATGATATACATGTGTCCTCATTAAAAGTTAGTCTTATCTAATAAATATATGTTTTGTAACATAAGTTTTATTTCCTCGTTATAATATTTAGGGTTTGTTTATATTGTGTAAGTAATGATATTGAAATAAGTATGATTGAGGACTTGGTAATTAGAGCTAAAGACAGTGAACCAGAAGCTTTTGGTGAACTTTATGAGCTTTTTGTTGAGAAAATATATCGATTTCTTCTCTTCAAAGTTGGTAGTGTTACTGAAGCAGAAGATCTAACTGCATGGGTTTTTGAAAAAGCCTGGGAAAATTTGAAAAAATATAGAGTTAAAAGAATTTATGATTATTATAGCACCTAAATTATTTAAAAAATAAGAAAAGGTTTTTAATTATTCGACAAAAACTTCTTGAACTTCAAAAGTCTTCTTCCTAACAATTCTTTTATCTCAAAAAAGTTAAATTACACTTCCTTCATCATAAAAAAGAAATATGTATATTGATATTAGATTTCTATCAAATTTATAACTAAAAAATTTCATTTGTCATTTTAAAAACAGTTAAAAATTTCATTGAGGTAGTTGAAAATTAGTGGTAGAATTTAACAATAATTTTAAATATAAAATTTAGCAAAATATTAATAGAAAGGAGGATGGCTCTTATCCTATATCTTTAAAAGGATATTTGAGCTACA
>JAHJRV010000112.1 GCA_018830725.1 Actinomycetota bacterium
ATATTTTAAAAAGATCTTGACAAAATAATTAAAATAATCTCGACAAAATAATTAAAATGATATATAATAATAGCACATTTGTATAATTATGCTATTATTCAATAATAATAAATATTTATTCCTCTTGAGAATGTAAGGGAAGAGATAAAAATGATTAAATAAATAATCATCTTAAGCTTTTTGGTAATAAAAGTTATAAAGTAGTAAAAATAACAAACAAAGTATAAAAAGATAAATAATAAGATAATAATAGAAATAAGACTTAATAAATATGAAATCAATAAAGGATTGGCCAGAGGACGAAAGACCTAGAGAGAGACTCTTTAAATATGGTGAAGATAATCTATCAGACGCTCAGCTTATTGCTATTTTAATTAATTCTGGAAATAGAAAAAGTAGAGAGAATGCAGTTGATCTTGGAAGGAACTTACTTAAAAAATTTAATGGGATTTCCGGTATAGATGAAGCACATATAAATGAATTGATAGAACTCCCCGGTATAGGTAGTTCTAAGGCTTCAAGATTGAAAGCAGCATTTGAGTTAGGAAAAAGACTCATTTCACAATCAAACGGTTCTCTTAAAAGATTTAAATGTAGCGAAGATGTTGCAAAAATTTTTTATCCTAAAATGAAAAATATAAAGAAGGAAAACTTTTTATGCTTACTTCTTGATGGTAAAAATAGAATAATAAATAAATTCAAAATTTCAGAAGGTTCTTTAAATTCTTCCATAGTGCATCCAAGAGAAGCTCTAAGACCTGCAATACGTGAAGCAGCTGCATCTATAATATTTATTCATAATCATCCTACTGGAGATCCAACGCCAAGTAGTGATGATATAGCTATAACTAAAAGGTTAGTGGAATCAAGTAAAATAGTGGGAATTAAAGTATTAGATCACATAATAATTGGAGATAATAGACATTTCAGTTTTTCAGAAGAAAACCTGCTATAAATTAGCAGGTGAGGTGTAAAGCAAGTACTACTTTTTTATCTTTTGGTATACTATTATATGTTTTACAAGCTCTTTCGGTTTTTTGAACTATAAGTTCAATATTATTCTCTTTTATAATCTTTTTTGTCTCATCCAAAACAACCATGAGTCCTATAGCACCTGTTCCTACAATTAATATTTCTGGTTTTTCTACTAATATTTCTTGTATATCTTCATAAATTAATTGATGACCGGACTTTCTCCACCAATTAGTTTTGATTTTATCTGGATATAAAATCAAATCAGAATTATATGTTTTTCCATCTATTACAATTCTGCCAAATTTATAAGAATCAATTATTTTTCTCATTATCTTTCATTAAAAATATAAAAATTTAATAGAATTAATAAATTCTATTATTTTTATCTTAACTTTTATTTATTATAGTTATATTATTTTTAATATTTTTAACTTTTTTTTGATATTCTATTTATCCATTTTTCAGGATATTTAATCTCTTCAATAGTGGGTATATTTTTTTCATTCTCATAAAGTAAGTTTAATCCAACCATATTCATTTTTTTATGTATATAATTAGCAAATTTCTGTCCCATCTCATACTGTTTAAGTTTTAACTCAATACCAATGATTTTTCGAAAAATCTTTTCAACTGGGCTTATAATTTTTCTCCTATTTTCAAATCTGTTCTTTAGAACTTGAAAATTAGATATCATTCTACTTCCGATTTTATCCATAATAAAATTACTGTATCCTTCCAGAATCGTCATTAATGCTTGAACTTTATACAGTATTTCTCTTTGTGCTGGTGTAACTAAAGAGAAAAGAAAATCTTCGCTCTGGAATCTGTTTATTACCTCATTAATATTTTTTACATCCAATTTCTGGATTCTTTCAGCAGCAGATTCTAAATTTAAAGTTGCACTTTCTATAAATTCTTTTAGTAGACTTTTATAATAATCAACAATCCAATTATTAGAGTTGAATTCAAGAGCATGTGTAACCTCATGAAGAGCTATCCAGAACCTGAAATCCTTAGATGGTATTTTTAGCATTTTTTCCAATTTAAGTAAATTTGGTGCTACAAAATAGATTTTACCTCTTTCACCATACGGAAGACATAGATCATATTGACCTAAAACATTCTTAGCCATGTAACCCAAAACCAACCCAATTTCCAAAGTGATTATAAATGGACTAATTTTATTAAGTAGTTTACTTATTGGATCAGTTGCTTTAGATTTTTTATACTCTTCTACTACCTTTTGAGTTAATGGTTCCATTAATGCCTTAAATCCCTTTATATTAGCTTCGATCCAATCTTGTCTTCTAAAAACTTTTGCTGAAGCAAATTGAAAGAATTGTAAATTTGTGAAGTTTGAAGTTAAAATCTCACTTGCTCTTACTAATTCCTCAAATTGCTTTTGCATATCCAAAGATGGCATTTCATCAGTTTCACCTGAGTTGGCAACTCTAATAGCAAGCATTTTAACAAGTTCCCAATTAATGGTATCTTTTCTACCTTTAGATAATTCTTCGACTTCTCTAATTATTGGATGATACATATTCATTTTCCTGTAATAAAAATATCTTCTCCTTCTAAAGATCTATTAAAAGCATTATTAATAATTAGAATTTATTATTTTACTCAGTCTAATTATAAATGTAAAATACAGCTAAGATTAAAAATTTTTAAGTCTAAGTAAATTCTAATAGTTCTACTAAATTGTTAAGATATTTATAAATATCTTTTAATATATTGATATATTAAAAGATTTATATTAGAATTTTATTTGATATAATTTTGTTATATTTTGTTATGAATTTACCTAAAAAGATAACAAATTATTAAAAACTAATCATTTTAAAAATAGCTTTTTGGGCCCATAGCTCAGCTGGTTAGAGCAGCGCACTCATAATGCGGAGGTCCCAGGTTCAAATCCTGGTGGGCCCACCATCTTTTTGCAAATTTCCTCTTATTTAATGCTCTCTTAATGCTCTTATAATAATTTATATTTATATTTCTTATCGAAATTTAAAAAAGGATAAAAGAATTCGCATTATTAGCTTATATACTTAATATTTATTGACATTTAAGTTTAATATTATTTTTAAAACTTCTCCAAATTCAGTAGCAGGTGTTCCTTAAAGTTAAGATCACTTCCCTCTCCCTCAATGGGGAGAAGGATATTAAGATCACTTCCCTCTCCCTTAATGGGAGAGGGATAGGGAGAGGGTGTAAATTTAATAATTTAAATATTTCCCCCTCCCCTAAAATCCCCTCCCACAAGGGGAGGGGACTACGTATATGTAGATAACTACACTTTTTGGAAAAGAGCTTAGATTTTTAAAAATAATATTGGTTACACTTTTTTTAAGAAGAGTTTAAAATTTTTAAAAAAAATAATTTAAAAAAAATAAT
>JAHJRV010000113.1 GCA_018830725.1 Actinomycetota bacterium
AGATTACATTCTTCATTGGGTTATATGCCTCCTGAAGAATTTGAAAGTAAAATTAAATATAGTAAAATGAAAAAAAGTGAAGTCCGTCAGTTAGTTTAACTTAGATAACATTGTGTCTAACTTTTGGGGTTCACACCATATATTATAATAGTAGATGTAATTTTGATCTTGAATTTAAATAACTTTTTTTAATGAAGGAGTAAACTTGAATAGAAAATTGAGCCCTGATTCTAGAAGAAAAAGAATACTTGAAATTGTAAAAACTAAAACTTTTTTAAGATTACAAGAACTATCTAATCTATTAAACGTTAGTGAAATGACTATATATAGAGATATAAAAAATTTGAGTAATAACCTTTTTTTATCAAAAGGTGAAGTAATTTATAAAGAATATAGTAACTTGAGTGAATCTTCTTATTATATAAGAAAAGGGGAAAATAAAGAATTAAAAATAGCAATAGCTAAGACTGCTATTAATTATATTAAAAATAACGATACAATCTTTCTTGACGGCAGTTCAACAATTGGATATTTAGTAAATGAGATAATTGAAAGGAACTTTTACTTAACTGTAGTGACAATATCGCCAATTATTTCAATTGAATTAGCTAAAAAAGATAGTATTAAAATTTTATGCCCTGGTGGATTATTAGAAAAAATAAATTTCTTTTATAATTGTGAGATTGATAATTTTTTAAAATCTATAAATATAAATAAAGCTTTTATATCCTGTGGAGCATTTTCAATAGAAAAAGGATTCACAGATTTAGCCATTGGTGAGTTTAAAATTAAAAGAGAAATAGTGGATAAAATTCCTGAAATTAATATTTTAGCCGACCACACAAAGATTAATACTGCTTATAGTTATACATGGGCAAATTATGATGAAGTAACCAGATTAATATGTGATAATAAAATTAAGAAGGATGATTTAGAAAAATTAAAAGCTAAAAAAATAGAGATAATTTTGGGAAATGTAGAAGAGACGTAAATAACTTTATGTAACCCTCTAAATTAATCTAAAATACTAAAAGGTTTAGAGGAGGATACAAATGCCTGAAAAATAAGGATCTTTGTTTTTTTAAAACTAGTCTTTTAAAAATTAATTTATTAAAACTTAAAAAAGATCTGAAAGGAGAAGGTCAAAAGATGCCAAAATTGATCCTTATGTTTACACATAATGACATGACTGTCCCTGATGCTATTGATTATTTTGAACAGGTCAAAGACCTTCCTATTGACTATTTCGGTTATAAAGAGCTTGGGCTGGAACCTGAAAAAATGAAGATCTTAAACCATAAAATCCAAAAAGCTGGATTTCAGTCTTTTCTTGAAGTTGTTGAATACGAGGAAGAGGCAATAATAGGTACCGTCCAGATGGCATTAGACATAGGTTTTGATTATCTTATGGGAACTGTTTATTTTCCTTCAATATGGAGTGTTATAGACAAAAAGATCAATTATTATCCTTTCTGTGGAAAGGTCTATAACCGCCCTTCTATCCTCAATGGGACAATAGAAGAAATAGCTGAAGATGCAAAGAGAATAGAAGTAGAAGGAGTAAACGGTTTTGATCTTCTGGCTTACAGATATATAGACCTGGCAAAAGTAAATGAACTTGTCAAGACAGTTAAAAATGCGGTGAAACTGCCTATTGTATCAGCAGGCTCAATAAACAGTTTCGAGCGGCTTAATGAGACTATTGAGCAGGGAGTCTGGGGTTTTACAATAGGTGGAGCATTCTTTGAAAAGAAATTTGTCCCAAATGGCTCTTATAGGGAAAACGTCGCTGCAGTACTTAAAAAACTTGGTAAAAAACTCTAATAACTATTTTATATAAGGTAATGAACCATTAAAGTTACCCTAACTTTGTTCTTTAACAATCAAAATACATCTATAATAAGAAGAAGCCTTTGTTCTTTTAAAAGGAATTTTCTTCAGTTTTTAAATAAATTTACAACTACAAAGTTATCAGAATATTTCATTGTTGCAGTGAGGACAATTTTTTATGGTCGAAATTTACTATATTATCAGGGAATTGTCAAAGTACTAAGTGCATTTTTGGTGGTCTATTACCTTATATAATACCAAAGGAATGTTAGATATGATATCAGGAAATTCGATGCCATTATTGGAATTCAGAGGGATAAAGAAAAGATTTGGCGGAAACGTTGTATTGGATAGCATAGACCTGAAGGTGAAGAAAGGTGAGATTAGATCCATCATTGGACCAAACGGTGCTGGAAAGACAACCTTGTTTAATTTGATTTCAGGAATCTATCGGCCAGATGCAGGAGAGATCCTAT
>JAHJRV010000114.1 GCA_018830725.1 Actinomycetota bacterium
AAGAAGATATTAAAATAAATGATAAAAGAGTAATAATTAAAATAATTTTAATTTTATTTCTTACTAATATTTTTTCACATATATTTTCCAATATCGTCTCACTTTCTTTTATTTAGATTTTTTGTTTATTATTTTTGATAAATTTCTCCCATTTCCTCTTTGATATTTTTTTAAGTATTTCCATAACTTCATCATCTGAGGTTTGTGAAAATTCTGTGTAAAATTGTCCAACTGCAGCAAAATAAGAAGGTGCATATAAACAGATAACCTCATCAGTTATTTCTTTCAGTTCTTCAACTGATTGTGGAGAAGCTACAGGAATAGCAACTATAATCTTTTCTGGCTTCTTTTTTTTAACAGAAATAACACCAGCTTTCATAGTAGCACCTGTTGCTATTCCATCATCAACTAATATGACTGTTTTCCCTTTCATATCTGGAAGTAATTTATCCATATTATATTTTTTTCTTCTTCTCTTGATTTCCTCCAGTTGTGTCTTTTTTTCCTGTTCAATAAATTCCTGAGATATATTTAATAAAGATACTAAGGACTCATCTATTACTAAAGAATCATCATCTGAGATTGCACCAAACGCAAGTTCAGGATTAAACGGAGATCTTAATTTTCTTGGAATTATTATATCGAGTTCACATTTCAGAATTTTTGCAACCTCTTTTGCTACAACAACTCCACCTCTTGGTACACCTAAAACAAGGCTATCTTTCCCATAGCCTTTTTCTTTAACTTTTGCCCCGAGGATTTTCCCAGCCTCTTCCCTATTTGAAAATATCATTTTACCTTCTATGAACTTTCTTAAGATTTATAACTTTTTTAAAGCTTAATAAAACTAATATAAAAACGAAAATTATAATTAAGATTTTAAAATAATGTTTCCATAATGATAACGTGATTTCAGAGAGATTGACTTTATTACTTTTAATGTCTACATCATTCTTGGAAGAAATATCAAGCTTTAACAATTCGTCATTTCCTAAAAAAATATTTAAATGTCCTACCTTCTCTCCTCCTTTTATAGGTAAATTAAATGTATCATCAATCTCAATTTTTGTTTGCAATTTCATTTCCTCTTCGCTACTTAATAGAACCTCTGTTTTTTCAATAGGATTGACCTCTATCTCCTTATAAATACCTTCATTTTCAATTATTAGATTGGGGAAAGGGTCTGTAACTTTGGTATCTATTTTTTTGTATTTAGAGAATCCATATTCAAAAATGTTTATCATATCTTGATCTCTATATCCAGGTTCACTATCTAATACAACACCAATTAAATTAATATCATCCTTTTTCGCAGAAGCAACTAAACACACTCCAGCTTTAATTGTGTATCCAGTTTTAATTCCATTAGCATATTGATATTTGTTTAAAAATTTGTTTCTATTTGTAACATATCTTTTTTCATCAGAACTTGGTGGACCAGGCATTACTTTCATTCTTGTATTTACTATCTGTGCAAATTTTGGGTTTTTCATGCAATATCTAGCTATTTGTGCAATATCATAAGCTGTAGAAATGTTACCATCTCCATTTTCTTTATCATCTAAACCATGTGGATTTATAAAGGAGGTATTAATTGCTCCTATCTCTTTGGCTTTTTTGTTCATAATATCTATAAACTCTTCTACTGAACCACCAATATGTTCTGCTATAGCATGACATGCATCATTTGCTGAAAAAAGTAATGCAGAATAAATTAGGTTTTCAAATGTAATTATTTCACCTTCTTCAAGCCAAACTTCTGATTCTCCAACTAAAGTTGCTTCTTCGGAAACTACCACTTTATCTTTCAAATCTCCATTTTCAATTGCTATTATTGCAGTCATGATCTTTGTAATGCTTGCAGGTGATTGCTTTTTATGAGGATTTTTTTCCCATAAAACTCTTCCTGAATGTGCATCTATTAAAATTGCAGATTTTGATGAAGTGACAAGATATCCAGTTTCCGAAAAAATTGGATATTTTTCCTGACCTATTGCAGTATCTATTTTATAGTTTATGGGAAAAGCAATAGATACAAAAATGAGGATTAAAAAAAGTGCAATTTCCCTTTTAAATTTTTTAATCAGCAAACAAGAATCTTTAATCATTCTCAATTGACACTACTTTCTCTATTACTCTTGAGTAGATTCTTTGTCACGATGAGGTAAGTTTTCATCTAAAAATGTTTTTAAGCTATTTTTTAGTAGCAAGTGTCTCAGTCTTAATGTTAGCTCTTCTAAATCAGCTATTTTTTGAATAGCTATTTTTCTCATTTCTAAATCATGTGACCTTATTAATGGCATAACGATCTGCTCAATAAAAGTAGCTTCCCTATTTGCAAAATTTTGATAAATTTTTAGATGTCTTGGATATATTCCGTAGTTAGAAAATTCATTAATAATTCGTGCTATTTTCACATCATTATTACCATATCTCACTCCATCTTCAGTTTTACGTGGACTGATCAAATTATAGCTTTCCATCTCATCTATTATCTCAGAATTTACCCGAACTGCATTTTCTAATTCCTTATTTGTTATAAGTTTTTCCTCAAATAGTTCTTCTTTATGGATTTTCTCACCCATCTCCTCTACAAGTTCCTCAAATAGCTGGAGTGGAGATTGTTCTAATTCTACCAATTTAGATTTAATAACTCCAAGTGGAAGATAATATTGCTTTTGTAATTTTAGTATTGTCCTCATTCTTTCTACATCTTTAGGATAGAATTTTCGATATCCACCTTCAGTTCTTTCTGGGGAGATTAAACCCACTTTGTCAAAAAAGCGTATCTTACTTATTGAAATGTCATCAAATTCTTCTTTTAAACTTTCGACTACCTCGCCCACTGTAATGTAATCTCTTTTTTCAGATGTCATATTACACCCCCATTCTTATAAGTTATTTAAAGTGGTGAAAGAAATACCATTTTTATTCTTCCAATCTGAATCTCATCATTATTTTTTAATATTTTTTTCTTTTCTCTGCTTCCATTAATATAAGTACCATTTGTGCTTTCTAAATCTATTATTGTATATAATCCCTGGTCATTAATTATTTTTACATGATTTCTTGAAATTGTTATATCATCTAAAAAAATATCGCTATTTATATTTCTACCAATAGAAATAATATTTTTATCAATCAGATATCGAGCTCCTGAATTCGGACCTTTTATAACTATCAACATTGGAAAATTTAAGCTCTTTCTTAGATTTTTTAATTCTTTTCTCGAAAGCGCTCTTTTTCCCTTTTCATCTTCTATAATAATAGAAGCAAAGGTTCTTGTTATATTCTCTTCAACTTCTTTCTGTAATTGTGATCCACAGTATTGGCAATAAATAGCATCATCTTTATTTTCTCTTATGCATCTTTCACAAATTATCAATACTTTTCTCCTTGCCCTTTAAATCTATAAATCAATCATTTAGGGTTTATTCTATCATTTAATTAAAACAATTAAAAGACATTATTATAAAAAAGTTTTGAATTGTTATTTTTTTATTGATTTTGTGAAACAAGTTTATGATAATCTTTTGGATTTAATAAAATAATTTTATTTTTAGGATAATACCTGGTAAAAATCTTTTCATTGCCTAAAACTTCTCCATCTTTTGAAATGATTCTAGTAACTGTAACATCTCTTCCATCAACACCTTCCGAATCCACAACCTCAGTTCCCTCTTCAACTTCTGGGTCAGGTTTATATTTCACTTTATAATCTTTAAAGTTGCTAAAAGGTGTAGTTATAATTTCAACTTCTCTTCCAAAATTTGTACTAAAAAAAGATAATGTGCAGGAAGATTTTGTAGAATCTCCTTTTATCAATATCCAATAGTCAGTATCATTCTCAAATTTAAAATCTTGCACACCCCAGCTTACTGTAGAATCTCTCCCTGGTGGATATCTACTTATATACCATTGATGTGGATTTCTTTCTATAATTTTATATCCTCCCAAAAATGCTGTATTAAATATCGTTGTTGAAACATTGCAGACTCCTCCACCAAAAGTGTCTACAAGTTCTCCTTGAATAATAGTTGGTGCTTCTAAAAATCCCTTTTCTTTTGTTCTTTGACCAGTTGTTTTGTTAAACAAAAAAATTTCATGTGGTGCAATTAGAATTTCATCCAACATTGATGTTATTAATCTTATATTATGAACTCTATTTAATGCCTTAGAAGAAAAATATTCAGTGTGTGTTGAAACTAACTCTTTTATACCCATAGAGTCAGCTTTTTCAGTAGTTAATTTTGGTTTTAATATCAGAATTGGAGCTTCAAAAATTCTACTCTCTTTTCTATGAGCAGTTTCTTTGAATTGAGAGAGGAATTCATTTCTAATTAATTTCTTCCCATCTACGCTTGGTTCAATTATTACTTGTTCACCATCAACAATAAATCTTGCATCTATGGGTACACGCTCAATCTTATAAGATATTGAGTTTATTAAATATTTAATTAATTTATTATTAAATAAAACATCTACAACTAATTTTTCCTTGCCATTCTCTTTAATTATTAATTTCTTAAATTCCACAATATTTGCGATTTTTTTTCTATCCAATTCATAACTATCTTCAGGTAGTTTTATAGTAATAGGATTGCTTATAATAATTTCTGCTTCATCCTTTACATTTTCTAATTTATTTTCATCAAGTAAAGGTTCTATATAAATAACGGGTAAATCAAAGGTTCCACCATTATCATGAACTAATGAATTCTCAATAAAATCCTTTATTAATTTCTGGTTTAATTTCAAACCTATCTGGCTAGGAGTGATTACAACCTGAAGATTTTTTATGATTACATCTGAGGAAATTGGTTCTTTCTTAATCTCTAATTCAATATCATTAATGAATTTTGAAGTTAAATTTTCACTTATTTTACACTCAATTGGAATATTTATTCCCCTCATCCATAAATTCATTCTTTCAATAATATCTTTATAGAAATTACCGCTTCTACCCAATTTAAAAGCATTTTCATATGTTTTATCCATGTCAAACTTTAAATCAAGGTCTTTTGCACCTATTTCCCAGCTATTATCATCAAATTCAAATCTTATATTATTATTTAACGTATCAAATTCTATACTTTTGAATATTTCTTTTGCTTCGTCTTTTTGCAATAGACCTATATCTTTATGTTTAACTTTCACAAAACTATGAGTCTTACCAAGAGATATAGAATATTCAAGAGCGATAACTAAGCACAAAAATATAATTATTGAGGATATAAAATAAGCAGTTATTTTTAGGAAATTTATAAATTTCTTCATATTAATTATCTAAAAATTTAACATAAGTTTTTAATTATTTTCTAAAGTAATTTAATGAATTTTACAAAATAGTCTATACCGGATAATAATGAAAGACAACAACCAATAAAAAATAGATATATGTCATAAGGAGGTAATCTTAATAACAAAATTGCTATCGAAATCATTAATATAAAAGTAGCAACTTTCCCAAGTGTAGAAACTTTTAAATATTTATTGCCTTTTCTTAAAATTATATAACCAATTACCATCATAATATCTCTAATAACTACAATTGATACTCCAATTAGAGGAACTCTCTTATTTATAAATAAACTTATAAGAATAGATATGATTAATAACCTATCAGCAAAAGGGTCAAGTATTTTTCCAAACTCAGTTATTGATTCAGTCATTCTTGCAATTAATCCATCCAATAAATCAGTTAAAGCAGCTAATGTAAATAGAAGGAATGCCCAGATAGATGATTTAGGCTCTAAATTGAATATAAAAAAAATTATTAATGGTATTAATGCTATTCTAAATAAACTAATTATATTTGGTATAAATTTTTTACCCATTTTACAATCTTTTGTGTATATTTTTTTGATCAAATATATAACATGTTTTTTTAATCAAATATGTTGGCTTTCCAAGTAACTATCATATATATTTGGTCGGGACGGGCGGATTCGAACCGCCGACCTCCAGTACCCCATACTGGCGCGCTAAACCAAACTGCGCCACGTCCCGACCTTTTAGCAACATACAAGAAATGATAAATTTTAAACTTAACTTCATATATATAGTAATAAATATTATAACATTTAAGATCTGTATTTATTGAATCAAAGAATATTACTATTTATCTTTTAAGTTTTTGTTCTAAATAATATCCTTATAGGTGTCCCTTCAAAACCAAACTCTTCTCTTATTTTTTTCTGCAAAAATCT
>JAHJRV010000115.1 GCA_018830725.1 Actinomycetota bacterium
AAGCTCCCTCAAAAGTATAGGAATATATGGCTCTTTTTAGTGTTAACTTGTGTTCTGGATACCAACTCCCATCCGGATAACCATCTTCCTTTCTCCTTGTGATTGATACATAAAGGTCTCTGATAGGGTTAATAGTTTCTACGGGACAATCAGAACCAAAAGTCATATGAACACCATTTTTTACCAATTTATCCCAGGCATAAGACCACTTACATCTCTTGCCCCATCCTTTTTCAGCCATTTTCATATCAGAAGCGAGATGATAAGGCTGCATCGATGCTATTAAATTTAGCTTTTTAAATCTAACAAAATCTTCCCTTCTAAGAATCTGGACATGTTCAATTCTATTTCTTAATACTGTTTCATTTTCATAATTTTTTAATACCCTTCCATAAATATCTAAAACTTCTTTATTAGCTCTATCTCCAATTGCATGCATCGCGAAGTTAAGTCCAAGTTGATTTGCACTTCGCATCAGCCTTCCCACTTCTTGCTTTTCCATTACTTTTATTCCATAGTTATTTTCATCATCATTATATGGCTCAATCATATATGCAGTTCTTGAACCCAAACTCCCATCATAAAAAAGTTTAATTCCTCCAATTTTCGTCCACCTATTATCAAGTTTAGTACTTCTTTTAAAATGGTATAAATCTTCTGGCTCAATTTGTTCAAAGAAAGAGTATATTCTCAGATTCAACTCCCCTTCACTATTTAAATCAAATAGAATTTTTTGTCTATTCATACTTTCCATATTATGTACACTTGTTATTCCTACTTTATTAAAATTTTTGGATGCAGTTTTAACTGCACTATAGATATTTCCCATATTCTTTATCTTTATCTCTTTTGAAGTAGTTGATGAATTCAAAACTGGTGTTGGAAGGATATCTTCGATATTTTCCTTTTTTATCTTTTTCAAAACTAAATAAATTGCATTCTCTTTTAATATTCCAGTTGGAGTTTTGCTAATAGATTCTCTTACAATCTTCCCTCCTGAAAGATCTAAAGTATGCTCATTAATGTCAGCTTTTTTTAATGCAACTGAATTTACCCATATACTATGCCCATCCTTTTTAAATAGAACTAAAGGATTTTTGTTGCAAACTTTATCAAGGTCAGCTTTTGAAGGAAGCTTAAATTCTTTCCAATCATTTTCATTCCACCCATAACCCAGAATCCAGACATTTGGTTCAGTCTTTTCTACCCTTGTCTTAACTTTCTCTATCACCTCTTCTTTTGATTTTGTATTACTTAAATCAATTCCAATCAAACTTTTAGCATAGCCTAAAAGATGAACATGACTATCAATAAAACCAGGAAGAACTACTTTTCCATTTAAGTCAATAGACTCATATTTGCTATTAGCCTTTGATTTAATTTCAGCATTATTACCTATAGCAATAATTTTCTCTTTTCTAACAAGTAAAGCATTCACTTTAGGCTTTAAAAAATTCATAGTATAAATATTTCCATTAAATAGGATTAAATCTTTCTTCATTTATATCACCAAAATATAAAATTAAATTAATTATTATAAATTTCTATAACTTTAATTAAAAAGTGTAAGGAAATTAATTATTTATATCTTTATAATTAATATTATATAATCTAAAGCTTGAAATATTATACAATTCTAAGTCTAAATTGTATTATAAAATATCAACTTTCAAAATATGCTGAGGAAAAATTAAAAAAATATTAAAAGATAGGAGAAAACATTGGAATTTTATAAAGTAGCGAATTTAATTAAGCCTAAAAAGATTGTTATTGAAGAATTTAAAAAACCTGAAATAGAATCTGATGAGGCACTTATTAAAGTAAATTATGCCGGAATCTGTGGTACAGATATTGCAATTTATAATGGTGATTACAAAGTTCCATTACCATTGATATTAGGACATGAATTTACTGGAGAGATTATTGAAGCTGGTGAAGATGTGAGCAATAAACTTATAGGAAAAAGAATTACAGCAGAAATAAATAATACTTGCCTTTCATATCCTAAAAGTATAAAATGTCCTGCTTGTAAAAAGGGATTGTCCACTCATTGTCTTGAAAGAACGGTTCTGGGAATAATAAATGCTAATGGAACATTTGCACAATTTGTAAAAGTTCCAGCAAAAAATATTCATACATTACCTGATAATATATCAGACGAAGAGGGAGTTTTCATAGAACCATTAGCAGCTGCTATTCAAACCTTTGAACTCTCAAAATTCAAAATTGGAGACAAAGTTATTGTACTTGGAGTTGGAAGATTAGGAGTTTTAATCTGCTCTGTTGCAAATTCATTGGGAGCAGATATAATTGCAATATCCAGGTCGAAGGAAAAACTGGAAAGAGCAAAATCTTATGGTGCCTCAAAAGTAATAAATACAAATGACCTGAATTTAGTCTCAAAAGTAAAAGAGTTAACCGATGGTCTTGGAGCAGATATAGTGGTGGAATCAACAGGATCAGAAAAAGGATTTAACCTTGCTATAAACCTTGTCAGACCAAGAGGAACAGTTGCTCTTAAATCAACTCATGGGATTTTGATTAATAATGTTGACCAAACAAAGATTGTGGTAGATGAGATAAGAATTCAGGGTTCAAGATGTGGTCCATTTTCAAAAGCTATTGAATTTTTAAACAGTAAAAAGATAGATGTAAAACCATTAATTTCAGAAATTTTTCCCCTTGATGAAACAGAAGAAGCTTTAAAACTAGCCCAAAAAGAAACCAAGGTTCTCATTAAATGTAACTAAATATCCAAATATTTTTAGATAAATATACTTTTAATTTCAATATAATTAATGGATCCATCTTCAATTTCTTTTTTTAAAGCATTCTTAACTTCTCCCTTTGCTGAGAAGTATAGAATCTGCCACCCTGATTCAGAAATTTTCTTTAGTGTTTGAATCTGTCTTTGCAATCTATCAGGGTCAGCTTTTATGAATGGGTCATCCATGATAAAAAATCCTTTTTTACCTTTTAAGAGCTTTTCGCCAAGCGAAAGGCGAATAGAAAGGTATAATTGGTCGTAAGTACCTCCTGATAATTTCTCAGCTTCTAATACAGCTCCATCCTTACGCTTAACCTCAATTTCGCTAATCTTTTGGTTGAAGAGTACTTCCTCGTAAAGACCATTTGTTATCTCATTAAAATACTTAGAAATAGGACTTTCTTTACCAAAAAGTTTAGAAATTTTTTCTTTTTCTTCTATTTCTATTTCTTTAAAAATTCCCATAACTTTCAAGACTGAATCTCTATTACTTTCATTTTCGTTTATAAATTTCTGCAACTTCTCGCTAACTGCCTTTAAATCTACTGATGTTTTACAATATAAATAATCTTCTTCTGATTGCAGAATATCATTTGACTTTCTTTCTATCTTCCCTAAATCCTTTTGAAAATTAGTCATCATATCCTCTAAATTACTTAATTTATCCTCATATGACTCTTTTTCTTTCTTTAATTTTAGAACAATTTTTTCATCGTATTTTATATTCTTAGCTCTGTCTTTATACACTTCAAGCTCTTTGATTTCTTCATCCCAATAGGGAATATTTTCTTCTAGTATTTTACCCTTCTCTCCAAAAAGATTTATTAAAATACCCTGTTGTGTTCCAATTAATCCACTTAATTCTTCCCTCATCTTTTTTTCTTTTTTATCTTCATTTAAACATTCATCTTCAAACTTTTGGATATTTGAAATAATATCTCCAATAGTTTCTCCACTTAAATTGAACTTCGAAATATCAAACTTAATCATTTCAAATTCCTTTGCAAGCTGAGACTTATTTCTTGTAAATTTCCACTTAAACATATATGAGATTATGGTAGAAATTAAAGATAACACCCCCAATACAATAAACAACAATAATAATGGTGGTGAGAATAATGATGATAATGAGGACAAGGATGATAATAGGAGTGTAATAATACTTCCAAGCAAAGATGTAGTGAGTATTATTTGAGAAATTTTTGCCAAAGAAGAGAAAAAATTATTTTTAGTTTTTTCCCCTGCTATTTTTTCTTTATTTGATTGATAATTAGTTATCTTTGGTCTAATTTCCTCATTTACCTTTCTCAGTTTTTCTCTAAACACTTCAAGATATCGTTCTTTTTTTTCTAATTCTTTAACTTCTGGAAAATCTTTTTTCTTAAGTTTTTTAAGAGCTTCCTTCCCTTTTTCATATTTCTCTCTTTTTTGAGCATGTTCGAATTTTTTAATCTCTTCTATTAGTTGTTCTTTTTTTATTCTATTTTCTACCAATTCTTTCTCTACTTTATCAAATTCTTCTTCCTTAATTTCTTCGATTAAACTCTTAATTTCTCCAACTAGTGTTCCTGTATTTTCTATTCTTGACTTCAATTTTTCATCTCCAATGTCACGGAATTTGCCACTTGGTGTTATTTTACCTATTCCTTCAAGAGTTTGTTTTATTTGGGAAATATCTTCTGTTCTTAAACCTGTAAGTTGATCTGTTACATTAGTATAAAACTCACTTTCCCGAGTAATAGAGAGATCACTATTTCTTATTATAAAAATATTGCGACTTTCAGATGGGGTTAAATCTGCTACTTCTGTCAAATTCCCCTTTTCTGGCAGTTTAATTTCTTTACCTTTATCATTTTCTATTATTATATAACCTTCTGGACTCTCTTCTACTCTATCTATATGTTCAAAATTTCTAATATTCCGTCCTAATAGTAACTTTATAAGAGCGTCTATTGTTAAGGTTTTCCCTTCCTCATTTTTACCCCAAAATAAATTGAAATCAACCAGTTTAAAAGGGTTTCTATTCCTTAAAGGACCATACCTTGTTATTAAAAACTCTTTTATTTTCATGATTGTGTCTCCATCATTGCTTTAATTGCTATTTCACGCATTTGCATTTTCTTTTCCTCTTCATAATCAGTGTGATCAAGCTTTTCTCTGAAGTTTTTAAATAAATCATCCTCAAGTATTATTCGTATATCCTTGAATTCATAGTGATCCTCAATACATTTCCCTGAAGAAATCTTTTTTATTTGTTTTACAAGTTCTTCCTCACTCATTCCAATATTTTCACTGTTTATAAAACCTCTAACTTTTAGAATAACCTTGGCTTTTGAATGAAGATTAATAAAACATTCTTTCACAATCTCTAAAGGCTCTTTATCTTTAAATGGATCAAATTTTACATCAACTTCTTCATAATGAGGGGTGTCAAGAATATATTCTTTAGGTAGTTCACCAACTTTAAAGATATTTATTTTTCTATTCCCTACTTCTCTTTTAGTTATTGATATAGGCGATCCAGGATAAATGAAGTATCCTCCATTTTCTAATGTCCACATATCAAAATTCTTATGAAAATGTCCTGCAAGTATATAATCAATATTCAAATCCTTAAAATAAGAAAGTTTAACAGGCATATATCTTTCCTCACCCTCATCTCCAAAATCTTTTCTAGAAAAGAAGGCATCAAGCAATTCCCCGTGATAAAGTAAGATATTTTTCTTATCAGGACTTATGTTGTTCTTTAATAGTTGTAGTTTATTAAAAATGTCTTCTCCCTTTATAGGTTCAAAGGGCAATCCCCATATTCTTATGTCTTTAAATTCATCAAAAGGACTGTTTAAGTCACTTAAAATTTTTACCTCTCCAAAATACATGCCACTTTTATATGAATCTTTGTCATGATTTCCAGGAATAAGGATAATTTTAAAACCAGTATTGGAGAAAATATCTCGTATTTTAGGTTTGAGGTTTTCAGCATCAATGCCTTTATCAAAGAGGTCACCACTTATTATAAAGAGCTCAATTTTTTCCTTCTTTCCAATTTCAATGAGCTCCTTAAGAGTCTTCCATCTTTCATCGTCATATTCTCTTAAATGTATATCTGCAGTATGAAGTATCTTCATCTTTAAAATATTTTCCTTTTATATTTTTAAAAAAACTATTTGAAATATAAACTTGTATAAAAATTATATTCTAATTTAAACTTATTATATTCTAACAAATATAGATAATTCATTAAAATTTTTCAAAATAAAATTTATACCTTAAACTCCTAATAATATTAAAGAAAGATTGATTTACAAAATTCTATTAATTTTATTTATATAAAAATACCCATCTATCATAAACAGATGGGTATTTAAAGAGTCAATCTATAAGCCGAGTTCTGTTCCTATCTAACTTTTAAAAATATAAAAATTAAATAAGCGGTGATCATCCATCTAGGATGATAGTTACCTATCACCTCAAGCAGCCTACCCGAGAGTAGGGCGAGCAACCCCTAATACTCTCCTATTTGGCCTTGCTCCAGGCGGGGTTTTCCAAGCCAATCAGTCACCTGATTGCTGGTGAGCTCTTAACTCGCCTTTTCACCCTTACCCTATTAGATCAATCTTTACTAAATAGCTTCTCAAGCTTGAAAATTAGCAAATGGCAATATTGGTAATAAATAGTGATAGTAATTTTTTAATATAATTCTAAAATTACTATCTTATTCAATTATCAGAATCTATATTTAATTTAAAGATCTAATAGGGCGGTATATTTTCTGTGGCACTATCCTTGGAGTCACCTCCACTGGGTGTTACCCAGCACCTTGCCCTACGGAGCCCGGACTTTCCTCAGAAGTAAAAACTTCTGCGATCACCCAATTGACTCATATAAAATTATACCATTTTTAGAAAATCTAATAAACGTTGTTAAATATAAATTTCAAAATTCCTATTAAAAAAGGGTGGATTCGATTTCATTCTCTACAAAATGAACTTCAACATCTTTATCGAGAGATGAATTAATTGCTTTATTTACAAGTTTATCAGCAGCTTTAATTACATTTCTTGGGACATTTAAAAGACTAACTTTTCTATAAGCACTAAGTAATAATCTTACCTTTTGATGAAGAATTTTTAGATTTGGACTCTTAACTTTCCACCTCTTCTTTAATTGATTTACCATTAGTTTGCTATCACATTTTATCTCTATTTCATCTGCACCAAATTCCTTCGATATTTCTAATGCTCTTAGTAAAGCAATATACTCTGCTACATTATTAGTAGTTCTTCCAATAAATTCACTAACTTCCTTTATTAGTTTTCCTTCTTTATTAAAAATTAAAATTCCTATTCCAGCTGGTCCTGGATTTCCTTTTGAACCACCGTCAGTAAATAAAATTAACTTCTTATATTCTTTAGTCTTCTTTTCATTCATATTTCACCTTATGGTAATATTAATATTCTCTCACAAAAATTGCAATGATAAAAAATATTAGGATCTCTCATAGAATCAACTTTTATTGATGGTAGTTGCATGTTACAGCAATTACATATACCATCTTCTAAAACAGCTACCACTCTTCCCCCTTTTTCCTCCCTTAAAGATTCATACTCTTTTAAAATCTCTGTATCTAAATGGCTTATTAAATTATTCCTTCTATCAGTTAATTCAGACATCTCTTCATCAATTTCTTTTTCCCTCTGAGTTAGATTTAATTCTTTAGTTGTAATTTCAGATAAATTACCATCCAACTCCTTTTCTTTTAACTGTATTACTTTAAGATTTTCATCTATTTCTTCCATTAGTTCTAATATTTTTGTTTCTTTTTTATCCATTTTTAATTTTAGAAAAATTACTTCCTTATTAATACCCTCAAGCTCTTTGGGATTTGTAATTCTACCACTATAGAGTTTTTCTTCCTCACTTTTAATTTTCACTGTTAGAATGGATATCTCGTCATTTATCCTTTTCTGATCTAATTCTGTGGAGTGTTTTTTTTGATAAAGATTTTCAATTTCCTTTCTTAATTCTTTAATTCTTTTGTTTAATTTTTTTATTTCCTCTCTTTCAATTAGATTCTCTCTAATTGAAGTAAGTTCATCAACCCTTAAATCTGCCTTTTGCAAATCAAGTAAAATTGTGGGGCCAGATCTATTACTCATGTTTAATAGTCTTTCCATTCTTAATAGTAAATAACAAATTTAAATCTTCATCCATTACAACTATGTCAGCCTTCTTTCCTTCTTCTAAGCTTCCTAAAATTTTATCAAATTTAATTGATTTTGCTGGATTTATAGTTGCCATTTTTATTGCATCCTGAATTGAAGTACCGACCATTTCCACCATATTTTTAAAAGCTTCGTTCATATTTATAACACTTCCAGCTATTGTACCATCTTTAAGTGTTGCTTTTCTATTTTCAACTAATATTTCTTTATTAAGGAAATTATATTTACCATCACCTAAACCCGCTGCTTTATTAGCATCTGTGATTAAAACTACATTTTCTACTCCTATATTATCTATAAGCATTTTTATTGTTGAGGGATGAACATGAATACCATCACAAATTATCTCTGTATATATTCCTTCTGATTGCAATATTGCTCCCACCACTCCTGGCTCTTTGTAATGAAATCCTCTCATAGCATTAAAACAATGATTTACATGATTATATCCATTTTTAAAAGCCTTTACAGTTTGATTATATGTGGCATCAGTGTGTCCTAAGCTGATAATTATATTATTTTCTTTAAGAAAATTTACAACTTCTTCAGAACCTTCAAGTTCAGACGCTATAGTTACCATTTTAACTTTATTATTTGAAGCAGATATATAAGATGACATTTCATTTAAATCTGGATTTCTTATCCATTCGGAATCGATTGCCCCATGTTTTTTAGGATTTAAAAATGGACCTTCTAAGTGAATACCCAGAGGTTCTGCTATATAATTTGAAAATTTAAATATTTTTATAATATTTTTTAATTTCTTAATTGTTTCTTCAAATGTTGTAGGAACAATAGTTATAAGAAATGATGTAACTCCTGTTGATGACACCCATTGAGAGTAATTTAAAAATTTTTCTGGTAAATCCTCATTAAAAGATATTCCATTTCCTCCATGACAATGAATGTCAATAAATCCAGGACAAACTATCTTACCTTTAACATCAATTATTTCAAAATCTTTTGGAATAGAAATTTCATCTAATTTTCCAACACTTTTAATAATTGATTTTTCAATTAAAATAACTCCTTCTTGAATAATTTCAAAAGGTGTTATTATCTTTCCACCACTTAAAGCTAATTTCATATCATTAAAGTTAAGTTTCTAATCTTAATTAACATACTAATAAAAAGTAATATTAAATTTATATATTAATAAATATCTGTATCTTTTCAAATTTTATAACAATGATTATTTTTTTTAAATTATTTTTTTTAAAAATTTTAAACTCTTCTTAAAAAAAGTGTAACCAATATTATTTTTAAAAATCTAAGCTCTTTTCCAAAAAGTGTAG
Source organism: Actinomycetota bacterium (assembly GCA_018830725.1). NCBI lineage: Bacteria > Bacillati > Actinomycetota > Actinomycetota bacterium. The sequence goes on from JAHJRV010000115.1 coordinate 9,288, forward strand.
TTATCTACATATACGTAGTCCCCTCCCCTTGTGGGAG
>JAHJRV010000116.1 GCA_018830725.1 Actinomycetota bacterium
AGCCGAATTATTCTCCTCCCAAGAAAAATCTTCGCAGATATTAAAATACATTCAATTGTTTATAGAGTTAAATCAAAAAACCATCTCTAATCTACCCGATCGGGGGAATATTAATGAATATTTCCAAGCATCCCAAAAGCAATTGGAAAATATCAATGATAAGAGAATAAAAAATCTTAATCATTACACCAATGAAAAACAGAGAATTATAGTTAGTATGAAAGCAGGTAAAAGATTAACGGTTAAAGAAGCAAAGATTTTATTAGAGAATATACCTTGCATCATCGCCGAACCCGACCTTATTTCCAGATATTTTCCCATGGAAGAGAATTCTATTGATCTATTAGTAATTGACGAAGCCTCCCAGGTCTCTATCGCCGAATCTATCTCCCTCCTATTAAGAGCAAAACAGGTAGTGGTCTTTGGTGATGAATACCAATACGGTGCAGTGAGTGCAATCAATGTTAATAAAAAATATTCAGACCAATATTTTAAAGAAATACTGGATGCTTATGCCCGGGATTACCAGGCAGCTTTTGACGAGAAAGAGAAAGAAAAGATAGCCAGTGATATATCTGAGGATATAGATCCAGAAGAACAAGAAGTAGGGGAAATATATAAACCAGAAGAAGGAACCAAAGAGTGGTTAAAGACCTTTAGTGTAAGGACCTCCACTCTTAATTTTGCCAAAGCCTTAAAAAATTATAACACTTCTTTAGATGTTCATTTTCGCAGTTTTCCAGAAATTATTGAGTATTCTAATGAGATTTTCTATGCCCCTAGCCAGATTCAACTAATCATTAATCGAATCAGGACCAAACCGATTAATGAAGTTTTACGTTTTATGAAAATAGATACCAAAGGTAATTCCGGGAATAATGTCAATTTAGATGAAATAGAAGCCATTAAAGATGATATACAAAAATTAATTGCTAATGGGTTTAAGGGAAGTATTGGAATTATTACTTCTTTCAGAGAACAAAGAGATCGAATGGAAGAAATTTTACGTAAAGAATTATCCAATTATCATCGTTTATCCAAGAAGCATCATTTAGCTATCTGGTTTATAGGTGATGTCCAAGGAGAAGAAAGAGACGTCATTTATTATTCTTTGGTAGAAGATAAAAAAAATGGCAATGCAGACCTTCGCACCATCTTCCCGGTAATTGGAGGACAGGCTGATGATATTCATAAATTAAAAATGCAGAGATTGAATGTTGGATTTAGCCGGGCAAAAGATACTATAGTTATCGTACATAGTATGCCATTAGAAGATTATTCCAATACTCGCTTGGGCGATGCTTTAAAAATTTATCATGAAATAAAAGAAAGGGCAATTGATAATTATATTGCCGATGAATCAATATTCGGGTCAGAAGCAGAAAAAGATTTATATCGCCTTATAACTCAAACTGATTTTTATAAAGCAAATCGAGATAAAATAAGAATAATCGCTCAATTTCCCATCGGAGAATATATCCAAAGGGATTTTAATAGATATATTCCTAAATATCGAGTAGATTTTCTAATGATTTTATCTAATAAAGGGAAAGAAAAAACCTTAATCTTGGAATATGACGGGGTGGAATATCATACTAAAAATCCTTCTTTAGTAAATAAGCACAATTTTTCTCAAGAATACTTAGACTATGATATCCAGCGCCAGTTAGAATTAGAAGACTATGGATATAGTTTCTTACGGATTAATAAATTTACTCTTCTACCTCAGGAAAAAGAGCAAACGAAGATAGATGTATTGAATGGCTTGTTAACCGAAAGATTAAATTTTAAAGAAGAATAAATAAGATATAAAAGAGGTAATCTTATGACAAAAATTAATCTTAATCAAGATGACATGGAAAAACTTACCGGGTGTATAAATGACCAGACAGAAATTCCCCAGGATTTATTAATAAAACTTTCTCCTAGTTTTTTTGATAAACTTTACCAAGAAGGCAAATTCGATTTTCAAAAATTAGATAAATACAAAATACCGACTATCGAATATGCCGGGAAAAGGCCGGAATCAGCCATTCTGGCGCAAGCCGTACTAGTCGGAGAGGCCGCCCCCTTACAGGTGGTGAGGGCTTTTGGAAATGGGCATAGTGACCCCTGGCGGAATATGATTGTGCAGGGAGATAACCTGCAATTTCTAAAAACCTGTTATTTAAATCAAGACCCTTTAATAAAAGACAAGGTCAAGGGAAAAGTTAAGTTAATCTATATTGATCCTCCATTTGGGACAGGTGATGAGTATGGCGGAAAGAATGGAGAGATGAGTTATAGTGCTAAGCTAATGGGGGCTGAATATATTGAAACTTTAAGAGAGAGATTAATTTATTTAAGAGAGTTACTCTCAGAAGAGGGATGCATCTTCGTTCGATTGGATTATCACTTTGGTCACTATATAAAAGTTATTTTGGATGAGGTATTTGACCAAAATTTTGAAAACGAAATGATAGTTAATAGGATATATAAAAATGTATTTGGAGAAAGTAAATTTATACCCATTTCAACTGATTCATTATTTGTGTATTCAAAAAATAAGAATTTCAATTATAAATATGTAAAAAAAGATATGATTCAAAAAAGAGAGGCATTCTGGAGACACATGGATGATTCAGCAGGAATTCGGAGACCGATGGAAAGAAAAGTGTTTAATAAAATAATATTCCCACCAGCAAATAAACATTTTAAATACAATCAAAAAGCAATAGATAGAATGATAATTCAAAAAAGTATACGATTTAAATGCAAAGATTGTGGTTTTATTCATGATGATCCAGCTAAAGAATGGATTGGTTGTCCAAAATGCGGTAAGGATAATCCTAAGTTACAATATCTTGCTCAAGAAAAAACACTCGAAAATTTACAATCGAATTGGACAGATATACCTGGGTATAGTTCAAGTACTGGATATCCTACAGAAAATTCTGAAGTTTTGCTCGAAAGAATTATATCAGTTGCAACAAATGAAAATGATCTAGTGTTAGATTGTTTTGCCGGTTCTGGCACCACTGCCGCAGTGGCTGAAAAATTGGGGCGGCGATGGATCATGTGTGATTTTGGAAAACATGCTATTTATACTATGCAAAAAAGAATTTGGAATATCGCTGCTTCCAAAAAATTAGGGCAAGAGGTAAAAGAAAATGAAAAATATGGCCAGCCCCCTCAACCTTTTTCCATAATTTCTGCCGGAGTATATGATTTCTCTCGGATTATGAATTTAAGAAAAAATAAAGAAGCCTATATCAATTTTGTATTAGGATTATTTAGCATTATGCGAGAGAAAAAAGATTATTCCTTGAAATATAAACTATCTAATATCTATGCTGAAAAAGATAATAATCCGGTAGAGGTGTATCCCATCTGGGATGATGAATATCTTAAAGAAGTTAGAATAGATGAAGACTATTTAAAAGAGATAATTAGAGCCACCGGAGGAAGATTAAAAGGAGATTATTATATAGTAACTCC
>JAHJRV010000117.1 GCA_018830725.1 Actinomycetota bacterium
ATTAGTAGAATTGATTATACCGTTCTTACAAAAATCAGATTTGCTTCCAAAAAAAATCTCTAAAGAAGACAGAGATAAAATAGAAGAGATTGTTCCAATAATTCAGGAGCGAATTAAACTATTATCAGATGTCGCTCCTTTAACAGATTTCTTATTTAAGGAGAAAATAAAAATTGAGGAAAAAGCACTAAAAGATGCTAAAAAAACTGAAAATAAAGAAAAAATTATTAACTTAACAATCTCAAAGTTAGCTTCTTTGAAAGAATTTTCAAAGGAAAGAATTGAAAAAGTACTCAGAGAAGTACTGGATGAGCTTTCAGTTAAAGCAAGGAAGGCATTTATGCTGATAAGGATAGCTATTTCAGGAAAGAAGGTGAGTCCTCCTTTATTTGAATCAATCTATATCCTTGGAAAAGATAGAACAATTCAAAGACTTACTGAATTTAAAAAATACTTATTATAAAATTTGATATTATATATTTAGTCAAATTAGTTTTTTGGGGAGTCGTCTAGTGGTAGGACAGTGGGCTCTGAATCCACCAGCAGAGGTTCGAATCCTCTCTCCCCAGCCACATTTTCGTATCCAACAATTTGGCTGCACGATATGAGCACTGGCCAACCTTCTCTATCATCTTACCAAACCTTATCCACCAGTCAAAGAAAAGGAATTTGAAACGCTAAAATCTTACCCCAAACTATATATATTTTTATTGATTGTCGGGCCCGGGGATATTGAAAAATTTAGCACTATGGCTCAAAAAATGAATGTGGCAGACAAGATTATTCTTACCGGAGCTCTTTATGCAAAAGAGGCGCAGAAAACATACGGTGGCAGCGATATATTTGTTTTTACTTCAAAAACAGAAACGCAAGGACTTGTTATTGGAGAAGCAATGATGACCGGAATACCTGTAGTAGCCTTTGATTCGCAAATTCAGCCGGAAATTTATCCAAAGAGTTTATCTGTTGTGGTTAAAAATGAATCAGAATTTTCAACTGCAGTTTTGGATATTCTTAAAAATTGCTATAAGAAGTTTTTCATTTAGAAAGGGACCGATAAGCAAATGAAAAATGATTTTGATAAATTAACTAAAGGAGTTTTAATTTTCTCGGCTTTATTAGTGGCTTTTTCTTTTTTTATTATTATGTGATTTTTCTACCTGAAAAAGAGAAGTTTGGGATAGAGCAACAAAAACAAAGATTCATTGAATTAGGAGAATGTCTGGATTATAAAGACAAAGGTTCGAACATTAGGGTATTGTTAGGTAGCGAAGAAAGAAGAAAAGAATGGAGAAGTGATTGTTTTTTAAAATACCCTGTTAAATAAATCTATGAAAGAAAAAATTAAAAAACCTGTCACCGGGTAATTTTTATTTTAGCCTGACAATCTATTTCTTAATTGTAATATAATAATATAGAAATGATTGAGAAACCGTCAAAGATAAATAAGTGAAAAGGGAGGTCGGCTTTTTTGTTTTAACAAAGGTCGAGAAAATAAAAAATGAAAAGAATTGGGATAGATATTGGTTCTGACAACTTGAAGGCAGTTGTAATAGATAGAGGAAATATAAAAACCCTTTATCTAAAAAAGATAAATGGAAAGCCGATTTATGCTTTAAAAGAAACATTAGATGAAATTATAACAAAGCATGATAATGAGGCTTATATTGGTGTAACAGGGGTTAATTCAGTTTCTTTATCAGATGTTCTAAAACAAGTAGTAAATGAACCAATTGCAATTAAAAAGGGCATTGAATTTCTTGGTTTGAATATAAAAGCAGTAATTGATGTTGGAGCCTCAAGCCAAAGATATTTTGTATTTGAAAGACATAATGGAAAATTATTTTTAGGAAGTTATGATTTAGAAAACAAGTGTGGTGTTGGTTCAGGTTTATTGCTCGAGCATATGGCTAAAAGATTTAATTATGGTTCAATAGAGGAATTCTCTAATATTGCTAATCAAACCGAAAAAACCATAAAGCTCTCTGCGAAATGTGGTGTTTTCCGGGAATCTGATGTTGTGCACCAGCAACAAAAGGGAACATCAAAAGAAGTATTGGCTGCCTCACTTTATAGGGCCTCTGCAGATAGTTTTAAAACCATTCTATCAAATGGAATAATGTCCAAAGGAAAGATTGCTATTATTGGTGGTCTCTCACTTAGTAAAGCCTTTGTTAAACATCTAATAGATTTTTGCGAAATCTCTTCTGAAAGAGTTACTACACCAAAACAAAGATTACATATAGGTGCAATTGGTGCAGCAATCTGTGGTCAACAGATTTATTTAAATGATATAATAAAAAAATTAGAGCAAAAATTAGCCAAACCCTTTAACTATGAATCACAGGGTCCTCTAATCCTCAAAGAATCCAAAATTATGAAACCAAAAGAAGATTGGCTTTATGGTGCAGATATCCCTCTAGCTGGCTTAGGAATTGATATAGGCTCTGTTAGTACAAAGGCTGCATTAATAGCAAATATTGATGGTAAGTTTAGGTTGCTTGCATATCACTATAGAAGAACAGAGATAGATCCTGTTGGAGCTGCAATAGATGCTATAAACAAAGTATATAATCAGATTGTAGAAAGGGGCTATAAAATTAAAAAAGTTGTTGCAGGAACAACTGGAAGCGGAAGGCAGCTTACTGGTTTTATAGTTGGAGCTTCTAATAATCATATTGTTAATGAAATCACTGCACAGGCTGCAGGTATAACAACAGTCTATCCTCAAAAAGAATTTAGTATTATTGAGTTTGGTGGCCAGGATTCAAAATTTATTAATATCAGCCAGGGCGTGGTTGTTGATTTTGCAATGAATAATGTATGTGCTGCTGGAACCGGAGCATTGCTTGAAAAATATGCCATGCGCGGAGGCATTAAAA
>JAHJRV010000118.1 GCA_018830725.1 Actinomycetota bacterium
ATATTCTTAGAAATTAGGAAAAAAGAAAAATAAAAAAGTGATGTAAATGGTTAAAATCGCTAAAACTAATTCATTAAGTAGGTTAAAAACTGGAAAAACTGCAATCATTCATAATTTAAAGGGTGGACATGGTTTTAAATCCCGCCTTTCTGTATTAGGCTTCACACCAGGAACTAAAGTTAGAATGATACAAAACTTTGGACGTGGTCCAGTTATTGTAGAAATTAAAGAAACAAATATAGCATTAGGTAGGGGAGAAGCTATGAAAGTAGTCATAGAGGAAAGTGATAACGATGGTGATGTGGAGGAAAGTGAAAAAGTTGAAAGAGAACATAGATGGAAAAGAAAACGTAGAAACCGCAAAAAATAAATTATTAAAAGCAGAAGGATGTAAAAATGATGAATGATAATTTATTGAGAGAAAAGAAAAAAATTACAGTAGCTCTTACTGGTCAACCCAATGTAGGTAAAAGCACTGTTTTCAATATTATGACTGGTCTTCACCAACATGTTGGTAACTGGCCAGGTAAAACAGTGGAAAGAAAAGAAGGAACCTGCAAATTCAATAACTATGTTTTTGAAATAGTTGATCTTCCCGGTACTTATAGCCTAACTGCGAATTCCATTGAAGAGATTATTGCGAGGGATTTTATAATAAAAAATCATCCAGATGTTGTAGTAGCTATAATAAATGCAGCAAACTTGGAAAGGAACCTGTATTTAGTAGCTGAACTTATAGCACTTGAAGTTCCTATAATAGTAGCATTAAACATGATTGATGTTGCAAGTTCCCATGGAATGAGGATAGAACACAAGGTGCTTCAAAGTGCTCTGGGTGTATCTGTAATACCAATGATTGCCACGAAGGGAGTAGGGATAAAAAAACTTTTAAAATCAATTGAAGATATTTATGAAGAAAAATTCTTATATAAACCTAAAATTCCAAGCATAAGGGAAGACCATCAAGAAGTCTTAGAGAAAATAGAATCTTTAATAGAAAATGAAACGCCAGAACATTATAAAACGAAGTGGATTGCAATAAAGATATTAGAAGGCGATGAAGAAATAACTAGAATGATGAAAGAAAAATTAGATGAAAACAGTTGGAAAAATGTTCATGAAATCTTATATAAACATGAGGATGCTTATTTAGCTGTTGCCTCTGGTAGATATGACTGGATAGGTAGATTAACAAGAGCAGCCATAATAAGACCAAAAGTAGGGCAAGTAACAATTACTCGTATTTTAGACAATATAACAACACACCCTTTTTGGGGATTTATTATTCTTATAGGCATACTTGGTTTAATTTTTTGGTTGACTTATTCAATTGGAGCACCATTACAAGATATTCTTGATCAGTATCTTGTTCAAGGAAGCTCTAATTTAATTATGGAAAAACTGATAGGAGCACCAAATTGGTTTAAAGGATTATTAATTGACGGAGTTATTGGTGGTGCTGGTACTGTTCTTACATTTATTCCAATACTTTTAATATTCTTTTTAATTTTTGGTTTTTTAGAGGATGTTGGATATATGGCGAGAGCTGCATATGTTATGGACAGATTTATGCACTTAATGGGACTACATGGAAAATCCTTCCTACCACTATTTACAGGTTTTGGATGCAATGTTCCAGCTGTAATGGGATCAAGGATAGTAGAATCACCTAAAGCGAGATTACTTACAATTCTACTTACTCCTTTAATACCTTGTACAGCTCGTATGGCAGTACTGACTTTTATTACCCCGATATTTTTTGGAGGTTCAGCTGCTATGGTTTCATGGGGATTGGTTGCATTGAGTTTGGTAATTTTAGTTATATCAGGGATTTTAATAAATAAAATTGTTCTTAAAGGTGAAAAAACTGCTTTTATAATGGAAATACCTCTTTATCACATACCAAATTTGAAAACTATAGGAATTTTTATGCTAAAAAACACAAAATCTTTTTTAGTTAGAGCGGGTACCCTCATATTAATAGTTTCTATCATTGTATGGTTATTTACGACCCTTCCTACTGGAGAAATAGAAACGAGCTTTTTAGCAACTTTTGGAAAATATTTAACCCCTGTTGGAAGAATTATGGGTTTTGACTGGCGTATGATGTTAGCTTCTTTAACCAGTTTTATAGCGAAAGAGAACTTAATTTCTACATTAAATATCTTATATGGAAAAGCAAATGGAGGTGGTGGAGTAGACCTTGCTTTAAAAAAAGCAATTTCCCCATCATCAGCTCTATCCTTTTTGGTCTTTCAGATGCTTTTTATACCATGTGTAGCAACAGTGGCAACAATTAGAAAAGAAACAAACTCATGGAAATGGACAATATTTAATATAGTCTTTCTACTGGTAATTTCCACAATAGGTGGAATAATTGCTTATCAAATAGGCAACATTTTTTTAACTTAATATACAGAGTGCAGGGTGTTAAATGTTAGAAGAAATTTTAAAAATTGTTTCAAAAGATGGCTCAAATAGTTTACAAGATATTGCAAAAAAATTAGACATTAGTAAAGACTTGCTCTTACAAATGATTGAGGATTTAGAAAGGCTTGGTTATTTAAAACTTATAGAAGGAGAATGTTCCACCAAATGTGAAAGATGTCCATATACCAATAGTTGTGTAACAACTTCATATAATAAAATTTGGTCATTAACAGAAAAAGGATTTAAACTAGCCAAAAAATCTTAAATATTACTGAATTGTAAATCATATATTAGATTGTATAAAAGTTAACAAATTTAATGTTTTTAAAAGTTTTTATATTTTTTTTCAATAATAGATATCAAAAAAAATTTTTAAACTAGTTAATATCTTAGAAAGTTTTTTAAACTAATACCCCGAGCTTTTTTAAGAACCCAATTTTCCACATAATATAGTATGTAATTAATATTATAAGTATAGTAGCAATTAAAAATATAACATCTTTAAACTCAACCCTTTCTGGTCTATAAAAACTCCTTTTTTTAAAAGCTCCAAATGCTTTTGAGTCCATTGCCAAAGCTAATCTATCTGACCTTCTAATTGCCCCAACCATTAAAGTTATTGCCTGTTTGAAGAAGAATTCTATTTTGCTTTTGATGTTTTTTTCAGGCAGAACCCCTCTTATTTTTTGTGAAGCTTGAATCTGACTGAACTCATCACTTAAAAGGGGAATCATTCTGTATGCAACCAATGTTCCATAAGCAATTCTGTAAGGTATTCTCATATTTTGAACTAAGCTATCAACTAATGCAGTTACATCAGTAGTAGAAACGAATATAATAGAGAGATTAATTAGGCTAAATACCCTAATTCCCCTGGATAACCCAATCCTTAGTGCATCATTGGTTATCTTCAACTTACCAATATTAAAAATAGCAGGTATGTTGGGCATAAAATTTGTTTTATAAAATAAAATATTAAATATTGCTATGAAAGAAGCCATCGAGATTGAAAGAATCATGGCGGTAGCTATTTCCTTAAATTTCAAATTAGCAAGATACTTAGTTGATAAAACTATTATGAGTAAAAAAACTAAAGATGTTATTGGATCCATAACAATAGTTATCGCGACAAACATTGTTAGTAACGCAATTAACTTTATAGATGGATTTACAGAATGTAAAATTGATTTTTTATCTATATATTTAAAAAATATCTCACGCATTGGAATTTTCCAAACTTATAATTAGGAGAGTTTTAAGCCCCATTTTTAAATATTATGTTTAATTTTTAAAAGTAATGATTTTTAGAGTTTAAAATGCCCTCGAAACCAATATTATAAATTCATAAAAAATTTATATTATTTTTATCATAAATATTTAATTTGTAGTATTTCTGTTAATATATTAATTTATTAAGTACAAAAACTCGTCAATTGTTGTGGGAAAAGAGCCATTCTTAAAATTTAACTTTAATATTCTAGCCAAAGTTGTAACTATTGGTTCCATTAAGTAAGAATCAAATAGGAGTTTCTTGTTTTGAAATAGTTCTTTAATTTCTCCCAAAAATCTAATTTCTCCCTCAAAAAGTAAAATAACTTTTTCGGTTAGTTCGGAAACAAAGTTCATATCGTGAGTTATAACTATAATTGTTTTACCAGCACTGTTTAAATTTCTTAGAATATTCCACATCTGCTGTGAATTTTTAAAATCCTGCCCATAAGTAGGTTCATCAAATATTAATATATCCTGATCCCAAAGAAGCATAGTTGCAACTGATAATCTTCTTTTTTGCCCCTGACTTAATGAAAAGGGATTTTTTTCTTTAAATTTAATCAATTCAAATTGTTTGAGAAGGTCGTTTACTTTCTTTTTAATAAAATCTTCAGATTTATTAGCTAATCGCAGGGATAAAGCAATCTCGTTATATACAGTATCTGATAAAAATTGATGTTCTGGATTTTGAAAGACAAACCCCATCTTTTTAGAAATTTCTAATGGGTCAATTGTTAAAATATTCTTACCATATAAAGAAATTGTGCCAGACGAGGGTTTTAAAAGACCTGTTAGAATTTTTGCAAGTGTAGTTTTTCCTGAACCATTTGGACCAACAATTGCAAGAAAATCCCCTTCATCCACTGAAAATGATAGATTTTTTAAAACATATTTCTTATTCGTATAAGTAAAATTTAAATCTTTTACTTCTATTTGATTAAACTTCTTATACTCATTTTTATCTTTCTTATCTTGAGATTCCCTTTTTTCTTTTGCATTTACTTTTTTCCCTATCTTAATTTTAGTATCCTTAATATCCTTTAATAGAAGTTTAAATTTATTTGCTGCTTCATCAATGGTAAGCGGTGGTTCAATAGAAATATCTTTCTCATTAAGTTTATCTTTGAGTTTAATTCCAATCCAAAAAACAGTAGGAATCCACATTCCATATTCTTTTATTTTTAAAAAATGCTTTTTTAAAATATTACGGGGATTACCATCAGCAAGTAATGTTCCATCTGGATTTAATAGAAGAACTCTGTTGACTATATCCATAAGACCATCTAATTTGTGCTCAATTGTCAACATTGTATATTTACCTGATTGATTTAGTCTATGAATTAAATCGAATAAATCTTTAGTGCTTTTTGGGTCCAAGTTCGATGTTGGTTCATCGAAGACTAAAATATTTGGTAACGGTGCTAACATAGAAGCAAGAGAAAGCTTTTGTTTCATACCACCAGAGAGGTCACTGGTTATCTCATCTTTAAATTCTAACAGTCCAACACTTGTTAAGCTTTCTTTAACACGCTTTTTAATTTTTTTTAAAGGTACAAGCCTATTTTCAAGTCCAAAAGCAACATCATCTTTAACTTTTAACATAGCAATTTGACTTTCTGGATCTTGAAATATCACTCCAACTTTTTGGGTTAATTGAGAAAGAGGGAAAGTGTCTGTTGGAAGACCTTCAATTTTGACCTTGCCACTAAATTTACCCGGCATCTCTTGGGGTATAAGCCCATTTAAACATAATGCTAGAGTGCTCTTACCTGAACCAGATGAACCCAAAATTAAAATGAACTCACCCTTTTCAACTTCAAAAGATATATTTGAAATTGCAGGTTTAAGTCTGCCATCATATTGCCAGGTTAGATTATTCACTGAAATCTGTGACATTTTCCCCCATTAATATAAAGATTCTTTTTAACTATAAAAATACAGTTGATAAATTAATTGAACTATTTAAGGTATATTTTTACAACTCTAAATATTTTTAACAATAATTAAGAGAAATTATATAAATTATAAATAGCAATAATCTATAAAATTTTTATCAATTAATTAAAGACTCTTTCAAACTCTTTTACAAACATATTTATTTAGATTGCAGTTATAACTTTAACCAATACTAATAAAGAAGTTACTTTTCAATATTTTTTTCTGAATCTAATAATTTAGTTAACTATTTATTACTTAGATTCTTCTTTAGAGATAGGAAAACCGGAAAGGGCACCTGTTGCTTTTAGGGAATCACCTATATATTTACTTCCTAAACCTGTTAAGAAAATCCCGCTAATTATTGTAAAGACAAGCATAGCAACTAATATATGAGGTTCTGTGCCACCATACCACATTATCCAATCATGAACCCAGGCTGCAAAAGCAGAAGCTGCACCAGCAAGTATAAGAACAGGAATTTTGTAATTTTTCCATAATGTGATTCCAAAAACAATCTCTGCACCTAATCCCTGAACAAGACCACTTATTACAGTATCTAATCCCCATTTAGCACCAATAAGTGCAGAAACTATAGCTGCTATTAATTCAGCAACAAGACCAACGCCAGGCCTTCTTACAATGTATGGTGTAAGTACTGCAGGTATAAGCCAAAAGCCATATATTATATGACGAGCTGGTGGAAAGAATAGGAATAATGGTTTTAGTGCATCCCACAACATATTCCAAAAGATAAATAGAATTCCAAAAATAACACCTATTGTGGCAACCATCATTATATCTCTTGTTCTCCAAGCATATTTTTTGTTATTCATTTTGTCTCCATTCAAAAGAATTTTTTAATTTAATTAAAAAATAAAACTATTTTTATTCACACCTCCTCGCATATTAAAGTGATTTAATTAATTTAAAGATAATTACCTCTTAAGATGAAATGATTATATTTTTCTAATACCACCAACTTCTTTAAAATATAAAAAGCGACTCAACTCTTGGGAGCGTAAGTCGCTTATGAAAATTAAAAAAATAAATAATATTGATAAGCATTACTCCCTACGCTGGTATTATCCAGATCAGGTTCAAAGGGTCTGTTTAATATCCACACTCTCAGCGCACATGCGCTCCCCCTATACCTATTTTCATATTGAATTTTCATATAAATTTTAACATATAAGATTTATAAGTTAAAATATTTCTATATATACAATTAACTTGGTTTTTAATTTTATATTTAATTTATCATAAGGATAAACAAAAAAGATTTATGGGTATTAAATTTAATTAATCTATGTTATGAAATGAGAACTATAAAATTTATAGTGGTATCCTTGTTTATATTAATATTACTGCCAGTCTTTAGTTGTCAAAAAGAAGTTATTATAGAAGTTCCTGAAGAAAAAAGTGATGAGATTTCTGAAAAAATAACTGATAAAGAAGTGACTGAGATTACTCCTTCCCCCATATCTATATATATTGAAGAAAATATACCACCATATCTAGAGAAAGCATTAAAAAAAGTTGTAAATGATCAGCCCAATAATTTTTCAATGGTAGATGAATTTAATAAAGCTATGTTGAAGATAGGAACAAAAGAAAAGACATTGATAAAAGAAGATAAAAATGACATAAAATCTTATATCAAAATTTATACTCAGATTTTAGTTCCAGTTGTACCCTTCTATACATATACTGACAATATTAATTGGACAGATATAGAACTATACTGGAATGGGAAAGTTGAAGCTTTAGATTATATAACAAATGATAAAAATATTCCCACGCTTTTAATATCTGATGATACTCTAACTCCCTTGAGAAATCTATTTGATTATCCACCACAAAAAGATGTACCTATTAATATACCTATTATTAATTTTTCTAATGAAGAATTTTTAGGGTCATATTGGAACAAGGAAAATATATGGTCAATAGTGCCATTTGAAAATTTAGATAAAAGATGGAAAGTTCTAAAGTTGGATAACAAAGATATTTTTGATAAAAAATTGGATATATCATTCTATCCATTGGTAATTAATTATTGGGTTTCGGGAGATGAAGAAGGTATAAAAAAATTAATAATAGCTCTAAGTAATTACCTTGATAAAAATAGAGATATTGATGACTTAACAATAATTAATATGACTGGAGCCACCGCAATGGTAAGAGGAGTTGCAAATAGGATGGGGAGAAATGGGATTCTTTATCCAGCGGAAAAAATTGGAGAAATTTTAAAAAGTGCTGATTTAACCCACATCTCAAATGAAATCCCTTTCGTGGAAAATTGCCAAGGTAGAACTTCTAAGGAATTAATTGAAAAATTAATATTTTGTAGTGAGCCAGAATATATAGAGCTTTTAAAATATGTAGGCGCAGATATTATTGAGTTGACTGGAAATCATATGAATGATTATGGATATAAAGCAATGCAATATAGCCTATCCTTATATGAAAAAGAGAAAATGTTTTATTATGCAGGTGGTAAGAACAAGGAAAAGGCTCAAACCCCACTTTTAATAGAATCAAATGGAAATAAGTTTGCTTTCATTGGCTGTAACTATTGGGGTCCTGATTATGTGTGGGCAACTGATGAAAATCCTGGCGCAGCTAAATGTGACTACGAATATATGTGTAGTGA
>JAHJRV010000119.1 GCA_018830725.1 Actinomycetota bacterium
AATTTCTATTGTTATTTCAGGAATTTTTTCCTTCTTCTCCCCTTTCATCTCTTCAATGGCTTCTCTAATAAGCTGACAGTAGAGCTCAAATCCAACAGAAAACATATGTCCATGTTGTTTTGGTCCTAATATCTCACCTGCTCCTCTTATCTCCAAATCTCTCATAGCTAAATTAAATCCAGAACCAAGTTGAGAAAATTCCCTGAGTGCATGTAATCTTTTATAAGCTTCTGGAGTTAATAATCTCTTATCATTGTAATAAAAATATGCATATGCTTTTTTATCTCCCCTTCCAACTCTTCCCCTAAGTTGGTATAGTTGAGCAAGTCCCAATTGGTCTGCATCCTCAATAATCATAGTGTTAACTGTTGGAATATCTAATCCAGATTCAACAATTGTTGTACATACCAGTATGTCATAATCTTCATCAACAAAATCTATCATAACTTTTTCCAATTTTTCTTCTCTCATTTGACCATGAGCAATAGCTATCCGAGCTTTTGGTACTAAAGTTTTTATTTTCTCTGCTGCTCTTTCAATAGTCTTTACTCTATTATAAACATAAAATACTTGACCTCCCCTTCTCAACTCAAATTCAATAGCATCTTTTATTTGGTCATAATTCATTTCCCCTACAGCAGTTTCAACTGATAATCTATCCTGTGGTGGTGTATCAATTACACTCATATCTCTGATACCAATTAAAGACATGTATAATGTTCTTGGAATTGGAGTTGCTGATAATGTTAAGACATCTACCTTCTTTCTTAAAATTTTTAACTTTTCTTTATGCTCTACTCCAAATCTTTGTTCCTCATCAACTATTATTAAACCTAAATCTTTTATCTTTATATCTTTTTGTAATAATCTATGAGTCCCTACCACAATGTCGATGGTTCCTTCTTTCAGACCTTCTGTAACTTCTTTCTGTTCATATAAAGTTAAGAATCTACTTAACAGTCCAACTTTTATTGGGTAATTTTTAAATCTTGTAGAGAATGTGTGATAATGTTGTTGAGCCAAAATTGTAGTAGGAACTAACATAACAACCTGTTTCCCACCAAATACAGCTTTTAACGCTGCTCTTATAGCCACTTCTGTTTTTCCATATCCAACATCACCACAAACTAATCTATCCATTGGCTTTGGATTTTCCATAGCTTTTTTAACCTCATTTACAGTTTTAATCTGATCTGCTGTTTCCTCAAATGGAAACTGTTCCTCAACTTCTCTTTGCCATGGGGTGTCAGCTGGAAATGCAAAACCTTCCATTTGCTGTCTCTCTGCATAAAGTTGTAAAAGCTCTTTAGCAATTTCTTTTGTGGATTGTTTAACCTTTTTCTTAACCTTGGTCCACTTTGTTGATCCCAGCCTATATATTGGAGGATTTTCCTGACCAATATATTTGTGAATCTTGTCAATTTGAGAAGTTGGCACATATAATCTATCTACACCAGCATATTTTAAGAGAAAATAGTCTCTTATTACTCCATCTATTTCTTCTTTAACCATCCCTAAATATATTCCAATACCATGAACATTGTGAACTATATAGTTGCCTGGATTTAAGTCTGTAGGTCTTATTACAGGAACAGCTTCCTTTAACTTATAAATAGGTGTATGTCTTATTCTTTTCACAAATAAATTTGACTGACTGTATAATGAGATCCTTGATTGTTCATCAATGAACCCAATTGATGTGGGTGAGGTAATTATAGCGGGTACACCCGGGATAAATTCCGGTTTTATTTTCTGATAAAACCTGTGGGGAACCCCTTCCTCATCAAGTATATCCTTTAATTTATTAACCCTTGTGATAGACATTAGACAGATTACGCTCTGCACTAAATTTTTTGCATCAGTTCTTAAATTTCTTAAAAACTTATGCCTATCACCACTCGCTTCTCTTTGCTTTCTCACTTCATAAGAGAAGGAATCAGAAAAGGTTCTTATAGCATCTAATCTAATAATTGGATTTTTTATATCATATAAATATTTTTTCGGATCTATAAGTGTCTTTGAGATATAATTCTTTTTCTCATTATCATCTTCTAAATTAAGACTGTATAAAACTTGCTTTACTAATTGCTTCAACCTTAAATCAAATTCGGTTTGATCACAAAATAATAAAATCGACTTTGGTTTTATATAATCAAAAAAACTCTGTGTATTTTCATAATACTTTGCAATGTCTGATTCAATGCCTTCATAATACATTGGGTAATCAGAATCTATTGATTTCATAACCTGCTCATCCTGTTTCTCTCCTATTAATAGTTCCCTTGATGAATAAATATCTATTTTTTCTAATTCATATAAAGACCTCTGAGTGACTATACTAAATGCTCGAATGGATTCTACATTATCACCAAAAAATTCTATTCTAAAAGGATATTCACTCGTTACATCAAAAATATCTAAAATTCCTCCCCTCACGCTAAAATGCCCAGGAAAATATGTTTTATTCTCTCTCGTGTAATCCATATATGAGATATTTTTAAGAATATCTTCATATGAAATTTTACTGCCAACTTTTACAGTCAATGGTAAGTGAACACCTGCTCGAACTGGTGCTATTTTATCTAATACTGCATTAGCGGAGGTTATAACTATAATCTTTCTTGATTTCTGAAGTAAATTAAGAGTTTTTAGTCTCATCCCCGATGTAACTTTACTTGGGGAAAGTCTTTCATGGGGTAAATTTTCACGAGGAGGAAATAGATTAATATACTCATCATCAACATAACATTTTATATCCTCTGCAAGTTGTACTGCCTTATCCCAAGTTGGAGTCACAACTATAAATGGTTTTTTAAGATGAAGATATAGACAGCTTATAAGACACGACCAGAAATCTTCAACTACTTCTATACTTGAGATTTTTTCTATTTCTGAAGTTCTTATGTTTTCGATATTTTTATTAATATATTCTATTAACTTTCTCCATTTAGGAGTAGAAGTTATTTTTTCACAAATAAAATCAAGTTTCATTTTTGTATCTAAATTTGATAATTAAAAAATTCTTATCTTTTTTTATAAAATTTCTAAACTAAGTTTTTTGCTTTTTTTGCAAATTTCTCAAATTTGGAAGTTTTTGAAATGCCGAAAATACCAGGAAATAATTTAATAGGCCTATCTTTCCTGGTATATATATTTTTCTTAATTTTTATATTTAAAATATATAAATTCTTATCTTATGAAACACCTTCTGACAAAAATAGTTTTAATTATATTTACTCATAACATATTTTATATCAAATTCAATATAGTCTAGAATTGCCTTTGCTATATTCTCTTTGTTCTCCTTTATTAATTTGAATTCTTTTTCCATGAAATCCTCCAAAACATATTCAACAGGATCTATACCCTCAGGGGATCTTCCTATCCCAAATCTTAACCGACAAAAATTATTATCTTTTAGTTTTTCAATTATAGATGCAACTCCTTTATGTCCAGCAGGGCCACCACCTCTTTTAAATTTTATTCTCATAAAATCAAGATCCAAGTCATCGTGAATCACAAGAAGATTATCTAATGATACTGAATAATTGCTAACAATTTCTTTTATACATTTTCCACTTTCATTCATATAAGTAAGTGGTTTAACAATTAAAATTTCTTTATTCTTATAATTTGTTTCGGATATCTCTCCACTAAACTTTAATTTAATTTTGGGATTGCCTAATTTTTTCAGAATTTCCTCACATATCATAAACCCAACATTATGTCTATTTCCCCTATGCTGCACTCCGGGATTTCCCAATCCCACTATAATTTTCATATTTACTTTATCTTTATGATAGGTTCTTTTTTTACAAATTATATTTTTAAATCTTAAAATCATCCTATTTTAACTTTTAATTTCCCTTTGATTTGGTATTTACTTCTCTTTTTTCCTTACTTTTTCCTTTTCTTTTTCCTTTTCACCAATTACTTCCGGCTCCTTCTCCTCAGTTTCAATAAATTCCTCTTCCTCTTCTACTACTTCTTCCTCAACTTCCATCCTCGGAGCACTAACAGATAATATAACATCATTAGGATTTACAAGTATCTTTATTTCTCCTGAATATTTAATATCAGAAACTCTTAATACATCCCCTATTTTTAAATCTTCAATGTTTACTTCAAAATGTTCTGGAAGATCTTTTGGTAGACACTCAACATCAATGTGTCTTAAATGGTACCCTAAAGTCCCCTCATCCTCCTTTACACCAATAGGTTCTCCTGTAAAAATAATAGGGATTGAAGCATGTACTTTCTCTTTTAATGAAATAGAATGAAAATCTATATTAAGAACATCCCTTGTAATGTAGTGTTTATGTACATCTTTAATCATTACATTATAATTTTTCTTTTTTCTATCACCTTTTATCGAGAGTTCCATTACCTTTTCCCCACTTTCCTGTGCTTTAAAAATCTCTTTTAAGTGGGTAGCATCAATTTTTATAGGAATTGTTTCCATATCACTTCCATAAACAACACCTGGAATTTCACCTTCAGCTCTCAATCTCTTTGAAGGACCTGTTCCTAACTCTTTCCTTTTACTCACTTTTATCTTCATTAAAAACCAACCTCTCTAACAATTTTAATATAGGTTACATTCTACCTCTGAATATTTCACTTACAGATTCATTATAAAATACATTTTTTACAGCCTGTGATAAGATATCTACAATAGTTATAACTACCAGTTTATCCTTTAATAAATCATTTTTTATTGGCATTGTATCTGTTACAACTACTTCACTTATAGGTGTTTCTCTTAATCTCTTATAAGCAGGTTCTGAAAAAACGGGGTGAGTGCAGGCAGCAAACATCTCTTTGGCTCCCAATCTTTTCATAAATTCAGCGGATTCACAAACAGTTCCCGCTGTATCAATCAAATCATCAACTATAAAGACATTTTTATCTTTTACATCTCCTACAATATTTATGGTTTCAGATACATTTGGCTTTGGTCTTGATTTATACAATATTGCTAAATCAGCATTGCACCTATTTGCCACCTTTCTTGCAACTTCCACTCTACCCGAATCTGGAGCTACTATAACTAAATCTTTAATATTTTTTCCATTAATATAATCTATTATTTTAGGTATTGCAGTAAGATGGTCAACGGGAACATTAAAAAATCCCTGTATTTGACCAGCATGTAAATCCATAGTCATCATCCTATCTATTCCCGCAGTTGATAATAGATCTGCTATCAATTTTGCTGATATTGGTTCTCTGCCTCTTGCTTTTCTGTCCTGTCTTGAATATCCCATATAAGGTATAACAGCAGTTATTTTCTTAGCTGATGCTCTTTTTAATGCATCAATCATTATGAGCATCTCCATAATATTATAATTTACGGGATGACTACATGTTTGAATCAAAAATACATGAGCACCTCTTATACTCTCTAAATATCTAACATATATCTCACCATCAGAGAATCTTGTTAGCTCTACTTTACCCATCTTTATACCTAATTTATCAGCTATTCTTTTTCCTAATTCAGGAACTGATGAACCTGTAAATATCATCATCCGGTTTTTTTCAACTTCTTTCAAAATTAACTTCCCTCCTTACTTTTGGCATTTTTTCTTTAATTTACGTTTTTTTTCTAATTCTCTTCTTCTCTTTGCCCAACCCTCTTTTATTACCTGCTCTCCTCTTTCTAAAGCTAATGAGTCTGGGGGTACATCTTTAGTTAAAACTGATCCCGCTCCCGTAACTGCCCCTTTACCAATTTTTATTGGTGCAACTAACATTGAATCTGAACCTATATTAACATCATCCCCAATTATTGTTTTATGCTTTCTATATCCATCATAATTTACGGTGACAGTTCCCGCTCCAATATTTACTTTATTTCCAATCTTTGCATCACCAATATAACTTAAATGTGGAACTTTACTTCCCTTACCAACAATAGATTTTTTAATCTCGACAAAAGATCCTACTTTAGCATTTTCTGAAATCTCTGTACCAGGTCTTATATGTGAAAAGGGTCCAACTAATGTACCCTTTTTAATTTCTGAATCAAAAACTATGGAATAAGTGATTTTTGAATTATCTTCAACAATTGAATTAACCAGTTTTGTAGAAGGACCAATCTCACAATTCTTTCCAATAATAGTGCTTCCTTCCAAAAAAGTAAACGGATAAATTACAGTATCATTTTCAATATTGACTTGATTATGAATATAGGTTGAATTTGGATCCATGATAGTAACACCATTATCCATGCACTTCTTAAGTATTCTTTTATTCATCTCATAATTCGCATTTGCCAATTCCTCCCTATTATTAATACCTATTACTTCCTTCCAAACCTCAACATTTACCGCAGATATCTTTTCTCCCTTTGATGAAAATATTTTGACAACATCAGTAAGATAAAGTTCACGTTTAACATTTTCTGTATTTAATAATTCAAGAGCTTGAGACAACTTTTTCCAGTTAAAGCAGTAGGTTCCTGAATTTGCTTCCTTAATTTTTAACTGCTCCTCATTGGCATCTGACTCTTCAACTATTTCAATCACATTTCCTTCATCATTCCTTAATATTCTCCCATAACCTGATGAATTTTCTGGATAGAATGTTAGTATAGTAGAAGATGAATCAGATGTCATATGAAAATCCAGCAATTTTTTTAAAGTTGTACTTCTTATTAATGGAACATCTCCATAAAGAACCAGTACTGTTCCATCAAAATTTTTTAACTTATCTTTAACTTGAGAGACAGCATGTCCAGTTCCAAGTTGTTCTTTTTGCCAAATAAAATCCAAGTTTCTGTCAGAAATTGCCTTAGTTACTTCTTCACCATGATTTCCTATGACAACATAAATTTTATCTAATTTTAATTCTAGTAATGTATCTACAACATGGCAGATCATTGGCACTCCTGAAACTTGGTGCAGAACCTTTGCCTTTTCTGATTTCATCCTTGTGCCTTCACCAGCTGCTAAAACTATTGCTGCTATTTTCTTCATAATTTAATCACCACATTACTTAATTATCTTTATAATTTTGATTTTGTTTCTAATATTTACAATTAATTTGTTAATTCTAAGTCAAAATATTCTGTATTAAAATTTAGAGATAAACACTTAATTTTATGAGATTTTTATTAATAAGGCAAATACAATAGAAATGGCTCTTTTTATTAACTGATTTGTATTAATTTTATCTTTCTCTTCTTCTATATAAAACATCCTCAACTAAAACTAAATCAACTTTTTTGTCCACATCTATTCCAACTTCAACCCCACTATAAACTATAGCTTTACCCTTAGCTTTAATTATTTTACTTGCTTTTTCTTCTATTTCATCTATGGATAATCTTCCAAAAAGGTACTTTATAAGTGATGTTATACCTATAACTCTAACCTGTTTTAAAATTTTCTTTCTTCCCTCGAAAAGGTCAGTCATAAGATCAAGATTATCTAAAATTACTTTTGGATCAACAATAGCTATATTACCTCCTGTAAACTCTCCCTCACTTGTAGTGAAGAATGTTCTTTTTGTCTTAGGGTATTTGGAAAGTATTTCCTCTTTTCTTATAATAGGAAAATAAACATCAGCTTTAACTTTATCACAGATATCAATAAAATTATCGATTATTTCACCATTTATTAGAGGAATGTCCGAACACACAAAGAGTATTTTTCCTTGTGAATTGAGTTCAATTATTGAGTCTTTAATTCTATTAGCAAAAGATTGTTTTGAATATAATAAATAATCAATTTTATTTTTTAAATGAGGGAGTTTAACATCAGGATGACCTGAAATCATAATTTTATTAATATATTTAGAATCTTTTACTGCACTTACAACATAATCTATCATAGGTATTCCATTTATAGGATATGTGACCTTATCACTTAATATTTCATCATTATTTTTTATAAAGCTTTTACCAGCTAAAATAACTGCATCTACTATCAATTTTTATCTCCTCAAAATTAAAAACTATTTTCTTTTTAAAATAATATTTTATGAAAATGTTTCAACACCCTTTGAGCAGGTCTTGGAAACATATATCTCATCAACTTCCTTGGACAACTTTGAATACACTTTTAATGCTGCGTCAAAATCTTCACATAATGCTACTACTGTTGGACCACTTCCAGTCATTACAGCTGCTAAAGCACCACTTTCCATTGCTTTCTTTTTTAAAATGGATATAGTTTCATGGTCTTTCTCAACAATCTTTTCTAAACAATTTTCTATCATCGAAAATTTTTTTAGTAGTTCTTTTTCACTAAAGAATTTCATAAATTTATCAATATCATTTAAACAAGGGCTCCCAATTTTATCACATTTCTTATAAATATCCTTGGTTAATAAATTATAAGAAGGCTTCATTAAAACTATCCAGATATCTTTTAAAGATTCAAGCGGTAATATTTTCTCTCCTTTACCCTCAACTATAGCTGTTCCTCCAATTAAACAAAATGGAACATCTGAACCAATAGAAGACCCTATTTTTATTAATTCACTATCACTCAAATCTAAATTTAATAGTTTATTTATACCTATTAAAGTTGCAGCTGCATCAGCACTTCCCCCTCCAAGTCCCGAAGCTATAGGTATTCTTTTCTTTAAAATAATTAAAACCCCTAAAGAGTCTAACTTAAAAAATTTTGTTATTAATAATTCTGCAGATTTATACATCAAATTTCTTTCATCTACAGGTAAATTTAAATCATTACATACAATCTTAATTCCACTGCTTTTTTTAAAAAAGATTAAATCATCACTTAAATCTATGCTCTGCATAACAGAGGAAATATTGTGATAATTATCTTTTCTCTTTTCAAGAATATTAAGATAGAGATTTATTTTAGCATTTGCTTTTACTTTAATCATTTTTTAATTGCTTTCTCTTGATTTAAATTTTTACTGACATTCACCGTAAATTATAAAGTGTTTTTGAAAAAAAATTAATACATATCCAAATAAAAAATAAATTTATCCAATAGATACCAATTACTTATAAAGGATTTTAAAAGGAACTATGATTGGTATAGAAAAAATGTGAGGAATATTAAAAGAAATCTATAAAATATATTGAATAATGGTTTTATCTAATTTTGTAGATTATATATTGAGAATTAAATTTTCTTTATAGTATATGTTTATTTTATTTATTCAGAAAGCCATGGAAAATAGTCTTCATCTTCGTTAATTGAGCTTATCTTAACTATTCCAGTTAAGATATCAGCAAAATTAAATGATGCTCTACTAACTCTTTTTCCCTTCTCGTAAACTTTTACTACAAAAATATTTGTGTATAACTCTTCTATCTGCCCTTCTCTTTCTATTATTACCTTTCTACCCTTGTTTGCTCTGATTCTTACCTTTTTTCCAATTAGGTTTTCAAGTTTATCTTTTATTCTTTCCATGATTCTAAATCTTTCTTTTACTGTAATAGGCAAAAATAATCAACTCCAAACTTTTTATTTATATTATACAAAATTTCTGCATTTTTGTCTATTTCTTTATAATATATATACAATATTATAATATTTAATATATTTATACATTTTATATTAATTATTATAATTTATAATATTTTTTACACTATATTTTCTATAGAAAGCACACTTTAAGAAATCTATATTCAGATTTTAGTTTATGAACTACCCCTACCTGAAGGAAGGAGTCTTAGGCGACCAATTCAGAGATAAAAACTGCTAAATATTAAAAAAGTTAAATTTATTAATCTTTCTATATAGCTTTATAAAATCTTCTGAATTTAACTCCTCAGCTCTTACACTTTCGTTTCCTGTTACTTCACCAATAATTTTCTCCGTTTGAGCTCTGCTTAATTCCCAATCTTTATATCTCAGAATGGAATTTATCAATTTTTTTCTTCTATGCCTGAAAGATATATCAATGAATTTAAATAACTTATCCTTGTCTAAATCTTCATAACAGAACTTTTTTCTCTTAATTTCAATCACTTTTGAATCAACCTCTGGTGATGGTAGAAAAACATTTTTTGAAACTTTAAAATAACTTTTTATTTCAGAAATAAGTGACATTTTTACTGAGATAGCAGTATAATTTTTATCTTTAGGCTTAGCTGTTAATCTTTCACCAATTTCTGCTTGAACCAGAACAACATAATTCTTGATTTCCGGATATTCATTTAGCATGTTAAAAATTAGAGTCAGGGCTATATTATATGGAAGATTGGAAACCATTTTATTTATTGAATATCTTTTAATCAGGGGATTAAAATCATATTTTAATGCATCAGCTTGAATAATTATTAAATTATTTAATTCTTTAAAAACTTCTTTTAAAACAGAAATTAGTTTATTATCATATTCAACACATATCACCTTTTTAGCTTTTTTTAAAAGTGCTTCAGTTAATGTTCCAATTCCACCACCAATTTCAAGTATGTTATCATCATTTGAAATCTTTGCAACATCTATAATTTTTCTAAGCACATTACCATCAATCAAAAAATGTTGACCAAGCCTTTTCTTTGGTTTTATATCAAACTCTCTTAATATCTTCTTTGTAGTAGACAAATTAACAATCATAATTTTTGTTTTTCTATTCTTGGG
>JAHJRV010000120.1 GCA_018830725.1 Actinomycetota bacterium
ACCTTACTTTTTGGGCACAAGGTGCGAATAAAAACTAAAGACCAGATATTAGCAGAATTAGAGAGTCTATATTCACAGAACTGGAGGAGTGGAGTATTTATCGTTGATGATAACTTTATCGGAAATAAGGGAGAGCTAAAAAAGGAAGTTCTACCAGCTATGATTGACTGGATGAAGAAAAGAAAACATCCTTTCTCCTTTACAACACAGGTCTCAATAAATCTCTCCGATGACGAGGAACTTATTCAGTTGATGGTTCAGGCAGGGTTTAACGCAGTATTTGTTGGTATTGAAACTCCTAATGAAGAGAGCTTAGCTGAATGTGGGAAGTTTCAAAATAAAAATCGTGATCTAATAGCTTGTGTAAAAAAAATACAAAGGTTTGGTTTGCAAGTTCAAGGAGGATTTATTGTAGGTTTTGATAGCGATCCACTCTCAATTTTTGAAAGGTTAATTGAATTTATTCAAAAAAGTGGAATTGTCACCGCCATGGTTGGGTTATTAAATGCTCCTCGTGGTACCAAGCTCTACCAGCGCCTTGTAAAGGAGAATAGATTATTAAAAGATGTTTCTGGTGACAATACAGACCTTTCAATCAACTTTATCACCAAAATGAATTACGAAGTGCTTATAAGCGGCTATAAAAGAGTTCTCCGTACAATCTATTCCCATAAGCATTATTATGAACGGATCCAGACTCTTTTAAGAAACTTTAAGCCTTTACAAAAAAAGAAATATCAATTTCATCTCTGCTATCTTAAGGCATTCGTTAAATCTATATGGCTTCTTGGCATAAGGGGAAAAGGAAGGATTTATTATTGGAAACTCCTTTTCTGGTCTTTGTTTAAGCGTCCACAACTTTTTCCACTGGCAGTAACCTTTGCCATTTATGGATTCCATTTTCGTAAGATTTTTAAAAATTATTAAAATTCTCCTCCTTTCCACTCCCACTTCCCTTTCCCACAAGGGGAGAGGCTACCCCCCCTCACCCTTCCCTTTCCCACAAGGGGAGAGGGGGTATGATTAAGTTTTTAGTTTGATGAAATTTTAGCTTCATATTGATAAAAAATAAACTTCTACTTTAATGGAACTTTTTTATTTAATTCCTCCCTTGATGGCAGGTAGTTTAATAATGAACCTTTTTCCTTTAATTCCCCACCAAAAATTAAACTCATAAGGTTATTAGACAGTTATGGTTGGATTTATTAATGAGCATTTTTATTTAGTTCCCCTCCCTTGATGGGAGGGGGTAGGGGGAGGGTGTAGATTGAAATAAATATATATTATAATTAATGATATTAAATTAATAATAGGATAAATTATAATTACTAAAAAAGAGAGCCTTAAGTACAATTAAGACATTTTTAACAGAAAGCATTATTTATGAAATTATCTACTATATTTAAATTTTTAATTATTATAGCTATTTTAATATTTGTCCTTTACTATTTTACTGGATTTGAATTTTTGCCTTCTAAATTTAACCTCAGTGGCTTTGACTCTTTGACTAATAAATTGAATGAGTTACTAACAAACTTTAAAAAAGAGTTATCCAGAATAAAAGAGTTGATGACTGGGTTAGTAGAAACATTAAAGCAAGAGTTATTTGGAATAAAGAAGTTGTATGATTTGGTGAAAGACATTATTACTCCCCATTCAGAAGAATCTAATTCTGATTTTATTAGTGCTCATATTTTAAGAGTAATTGATGGTGACAGCGTAGTTGTAGAAATTGAAGGAAAGAACTATGAGGTTAGATATATTGGAATAGATGCTCCTGAAATAAGTGATTTAGACAAACCTGCTGAATTTATGGCAGAGGAAGCTTTAGAGAAGAATAAAGAGTTAGTTAGTGGAAAGATTGTTAAGTTAGAAAAAGATGTATCAGAAACTGACAAATATGATAGATTACTTCGTTATGTATATATTGAAGATGTGATGATTAATGCTGAATTAGTCAGACTCGGCTATGCTTATGCAAAATCCTACCCTCCAGATGTAAAATATGATGACCTTTTATTAAAGTGTCAGAGAGAAGCAAAAGAGAATAAGCTTGGGCTCTGGAGTCAAAATCAATAATCCTGTTATCCTTCCAATAGTACTTCGTATAACTTTAATCAAAAATTGTATAGTTTATACGATTTCTCAGATATGAATGACTATTAAAAAAAGCTTATTTAGAAACTTGTATACGCCTTCTTAGACGTCCTGTTCCTAACCCAACACCTATAAGGAGTACTCCTGTAATGAAGAGTGCAATTGGCATTCCGATTTTATCAGCGAAATGTTCAAAATTAACATATGTGATTATAAAAAGTAGGAAAGCTGCTCCACAATATAGAAAGATTCGGGACTGCTTTTTAACACTAATAACTATGAAAGCAATACTGGCTAAAAAGGCTATAACCACCATTATTATTTCCTGCCACCAGGTAAAACTGTATGTATCTGTAGCCAAAAACTGGGTGAAATTCAGGATTGTCAAAGCTCCAAATATTTGAGATATCCATACCAAACTTTTTTTCTCCCTCATCCGTAGCCACTCTGACAATACTAACCATAAACCACCAGCAATAAGACCAATCAATAGTAATGATAGATTTTCGTAGAAATGGTTAAAGCGTGGAATAATATTACCTAACCAACCAATGAACGATAATAGCAAGATACTGCCCCAGAGATGGAAAGCGATGCTCTGAGTAATGCTTGGGAGAAATATAAAAGCAGCTCCAGCTAGTACTGTTGCCAAAAGACAGCCCAAAAGTACCCAGGGGTCACTAGGCCCTAGCTCCTGTAAATTCATGAGGTCTAACTCATAAAAGATCACCCAAAAAGTTAGTCCACTCAGCAAACAACCACCTAACCACAAAGCCTGTGCTCCTCGCTTAAGATAAATACTATCAGAACTACGTAACAACCAACCCAGAACCAACATAATAATCGTAGGAATAAAAACAGAGAGTATTCTACCCACATTTCCCAATGCTTTCCAGTTCAGACTTACCAAGAAAGCTAATGATAGAAAGATAACCAAGCTACCCAGGTAAACAAAAATCTCATTAATCCTTACTCGACGAGCTGGCACAAATTCCATTGCGCTCTTTATTTCCCTCTGCTTCAAAGCTTCTGCCTGTTCATGCGAGATTAACCCCTCTCCTACCCACTCTTCAATCTTGTTTAACAAAGATTCTGACTTAACCATAACGTGCCTCCTTTCTTATAAAATTAAACTTTTACACTTTATTAAAAAATAATAAAAAATCCTCACCTAATTGTTCATCTTTTGTATATGTGTTTTAGTCAATTGTATATAAATTGTATACAAATTAAATTATATACGAATAAAAAAAAGATTCATAATTTTCTATAAAAATCTAATTCACTTTAATTATTTATCACACTGAAGCTTGTAGTTTGAATTAGCTTCCTTGATGGGAGTGGCTTGGGAGTGTTTTTACTTTAATTATCTATCCTACTGAATTTGTTACTTTTTTTAGAATTTATAAAAATTTTAAAAAAGTTATATAATTGTA